>NZ_CAXSHM010000016.1:0-72390 GCF_964237335.1 uncultured Sphingomonas sp. | reverse complement strand
CGTCAACTCAACCGTGCCGCGTCCACCCTCCCGCGCAGCGGGTTCGTGCATCCACTAAAACCGGACATTCCCGTGGCCTATTGCGATGTTGGAATTGCCGTGCGAGCGTCGCGTTTGCTCCTCGCATTGCTGCTTTTTTTGTCGCCGCCCGCCCTGTTGCCGGTCCGTCGCCGAAGTGCGTTTTGGTGTTACCTACTGTTACCTACTCGTTGGATTCGGCGTCATCGGCCGCCGGCGTTGTCCTCGACCCGTCGGCTGCGGCCAACCAAAACGCCGGGTGACGCGGGCGCGGTTTGGCCTTAATCAGCACGCGACGTGCCCACGCTCCATGCCCTCGCCAATCCGCGCCGCTTCCTGTCGATCGCGCGGCCGCTGACGCCCGTCTGTTTCTGGGCAGGCGTGGCGCTGATCGCGGTCGCCTGCTGGGCCGGCCTCGTGCGGACGCCGCCCGATTACCTGCAGGGCGAGACGGTGCGCATCCTGTACATCCACGTCCCCGCCGCCTGGCTCGGCATGGGCGGGTGGAGCGGAATCGCGCTCGCGAGCGCGGGCTATCTGGTGTGGCGACATCCGCTGGCAAGCATCGCCGCGCGCGCGATGGCCGGGCCGGGCGCGGTGTTCGCCGGGCTGTGCCTCGCGACCGGATCGATCTGGGGGCGGCCGACCTGGGGGACGTGGTGGGAGTGGGACGGGCGGCTGACGAGCATGCTGCTGCTGTTCTTCGTCTACCTCGCCTATCTGGCGCTCGCCCGCGCCGACGCGGATCGCGGCGGGGACGGGCGGGTGCCGGCGATCTTCGGCATCGCAGGGTCCGTGCTGCTGCCGATCATCCGCTATTCGGTGGTGTGGTGGAACACGCTGCACCAGGGTCCGAGTATCGGGCTGACAGGCTCCACGATCGACCGCTCGATCCTGTGGCCGCTGCCGATCATGCTGGTGGGCTTCACCTTGCTGTTCGCGGGCATCGTGCTGATGCGGATGCGCGCGATGCTCGCGACCACGCGCGCCGAGGCGCGGCTGCGGCGGATGGCGGCAATATGAGGCCCGACCTTCCCGGAGACGCGGCATGAACCCGTGGCCCTTCGTCACCGCCGCCTATGTCGTGACGCTTGGCGGCGCCGGCGTGCTCGCGCTCGTTAGCTACCTCGCGATGCGCCGCGCCGAGCGGGCGGCCGGCCAGAACGCCCGGAGCGATCGGCGGTGAGGGCGAAGAACCAGCGGCTCGCGCTCGCGGGCCTGGCGCTGCTTGCGGTCCTGGGGGCCGGCGGGCTCGCGCTGTCGGCGCTGAAGGACCAGGCGGCGTTCTTCTACGCGCCGTCGGACGTGGCGAAGGACGGCTTGCCGCTCGGGCGCGCGGTGCGGCTGGGCGGGATGGTGGTCGCAGGCTCGATCGCGCACGCGGGCGACGGCGTGTCGATCCGGTTCGCGGTGACGGACGGGCGCGCGACGACGCCGGTCAGCTTCACCGGCATCACGCCCGACCTGTTCCGTGAGCGATCGGGCGTGGTCGCGGAGGGCGAGTTCCGCCCCGACGGCAGCTTCGCCGCGACCAACCTGCTCGCCAAGCATGACGAGAAGTACATGCCGCCCCAGCTTGCCGCGACGGCGGCGGGGCAGATGCACGAGACGAAGACGCTGAAGCGATGATCGCCGAGGCGGGCCTCGCGGCGCTCTGGCTGGCGGCGGCGCTGGCGGGGCTGCAACTGCTGCTGGCGGCGATGGCGGTGCGGGCGACTGCGCCTTCGGCTTTGATCCTACCAACCGTTCAGGCTGAGCTTGTCGAAGCCCTGTCCTTCTCTTCCGAGCAAGAAGGCAGCCCTTCGACAAGCTCAGGGCGAACGGGGTTTGAGGAGTTGTCCACCCAACTCCTCGCCGCCGTGCGCCCGGTCGCGATCGTGCAGGGCCTGCTCGTGGTCGTGGCGATGGCGGCGCTGATCGCGGTGTTCATGCGCTCCGACATGTCGGTGCTGCTGGTCGCCGAGAACAGCCATTCGGCCAAGCCGCTCCTCTACAAGTTCGCCGGCGCCTGGGGGCAGCACGAAGGGTCGATGCTGCTCTGGGTGACGATCCTGGGCGTCGCCGGCGCGGCGGTGGCGGCGCTGGAGTGGCGGCTCGATGCCCGCACCCTGGTGGCGACGCTGGGCGCGCAGGCCGCGATCGCGCTGGGGTTCTACGCGTTCCTGCTGCTGTCCTCCAATCCGTTCGCGCGCCTCGATCCGGCGCCCAAGGACGGGCAGGGATTGAACCCGCTGTTGCAGGACCCCGGCCTCGCCTTCCATCCGCCGACGCTCTACGCGGGCTATGTCGGCCTGTCGGTCGCCTTCTCGTTCGCGGTCGGCGCGCTGGTGACGCGTGACGTCGGCCCCGCGTTCGCGCGGGCGATGCGGCCGTGGGTGCTGGGCGCTTGGGTATTCCTGACGCTGGGGATCACCGCGGGCAGCTACTGGGCCTATTACGATCTCGGCTGGGGCGGCTGGTGGTTCTGGGACCCGGTCGAGAACGCGTCGCTGATGCCGTGGCTCGCGGCGACCGCGCTGCTTCACTCGGTGACGGTGCTGGCGACGCGCGACGGCCTGCGCGCCTGGACGGTGATGCTGGCGGTGGTCGCCTTCTCCATGAGCATGATCGGCACGTTCCTGGTCCGCTCGGGCATATTGACGAGCGTCCATGCCTTTGCGGTCGACCCACGGCGCGGCGAGTTCATCCTGATGCTGCTGGCGCTTTACATCGGCGGCGCGCTGACGCTGTTCGGCTTGCGGATCGGCACGGTGCGGCAGGGCGCGACGTTCGAGGCCATCAGCCGCGAGGGCGCGCTGGTGGTCAACAACCTGCTGCTGTCGGTGATCCTGGGCATCGTGCTGATCGGCACGCTCTATCCGCTGATCGCGGGCGCGTTCGGGCATCAACTGTCGGTCGGGCCGCCGTTCTTCGACCGCACAGCAGGGCCGATCGCGCTGGGCCTGGGCGTCGCGATGGCCGCGGGGCCGCTGGTGCGCTGGCGACGCGACAGCTTGCGCGCGGTGGTGGACCGGCTGGCGGTGCCGATCCCGGTGACGGTCGCCGCTGCGCTCGCCGCCTGGCTCGGCGGCGTGCCGCTGCTGCCGCTGCTGGGGCTAGCGGTCGCGGCCGGGCTGGCGGTCGCGAGCGTCGCGCCGCTGTGGAAGCGCGACTTGCGGCGGACGCCGCTGTTCACCTGGGGCATGGTCACGGCGCATCTCGGCATCGCGGTCGCGCTGGCGGGGATGGCCTGCGACAGCGCCTTCACCCGCGAGACGCTGGTCGCCGCGCGGCCGGGCGAGGAGCATCGCGTCGGGCCGTGGACGGTGCGGTTCGACGGCGTCGCGCCCCGCGTCGGCCAGAACTGGTCGGCGGTGGAGGCGCAACTGACCGCGACGCGCGACGACGCGTCGCTGGTGCTGCGCCCGCAATCGCGCTTCTTCGCCGACCCGCCGACGACCACCGCCGAGAGCGCGATCGCGACGCTGATGGATGGGCAGCTCTACACCGTACTCGGCGCGCCCGACGGCACCGGGCGCTGGCAGTTGCGGCTGTGGTGGAAGCCGTTCGTGACGCTGATCTGGGCGGGCGGCGCGCTGGTCGCGGTGGGCGGCGCGCTGTCGCTGGTGGGGCGGGTGATGCGCGAGCGCCGCGCGCGGGAGCGTGACGCCTGGCGGTTCTGGGCGGCATGAGGCTAAAGGCGTGAGGAGGTGGCTGCTCTGGCTGCCGCTGACGGTGTTCGCCGTCGTGCTGGCGTTCACGATCCATGGGCTGCAACGGCCGGCGGATCGCACGGTCTATTCGCGCATGGTCGGCCAGGCGGTGCCCGACTTCGCGGCGCCCGCGATGCTGCCCGGACGGCCCGGCGTCGCGAGCGCCGGGCTGCGCGGCCGGCCGCGACTGGTGAACGTGTTCGCCAGCTGGTGCATCCCGTGCGCGGCCGAGGCGCCGCAGCTCGCCGCGTTGAAGCGGCAGGGCGTCGAGGTCGACGGGCTGGCGGTGCGCGACACGCCCGCCGCGGTGACGGCGTTCCTCGCCCGCTATGGCGACCCTTATCAGGCGATCGGCAACGACCGGGAGGCGCGCGCGCAGCTCGCGCTCGGCTCGTCGGGCGTGCCGGAGAGCTTCGTGGTCGACGCGGCCGGGCGGATCGTCAGCCAGCATGTGGGCGACATCCGCGCCGAGGACGTGCCGGCGCTGGTCGCGGCCGTGAAGGCCGCATCGTGAGGCGGACGCTCGCCGCCTTGGCCTTGCTGGCCGCTCCCGCCTTGGCGGAGACGCCGCTGCCGCCCACTGCGCTTGCGAACCACGCGTTGCCGGATCCGCGTCAGGAAGCGGCGGCCAAGGCGCTGATGGGGGAGTTGCGCTGCCTCGTCTGCCAGGGCCAGTCGATCGCCGACAGCGACGCGGACCTCGCCGGCGACATGCGCGCGCTGGTGCGCGAACGCATCCGCGGTGGTGAGACGCCCGAACAGGTCCGCGGCTGGCTGGTCGCGCGCTATGGCGACTACGTCAGCTACAACCCGCCGTTCGACGCGGTGACCGCGCCGCTGTGGCTCGCGCCCGTGCTGCTGCTGGTGGCCGGCGCCGTCGTCGCGCGCGCGAGTTTCAAGCGGCGGCGGCGCGCCTGATGGGCTTCCTCGCGCTGTTGCTGCTGGGGCTGGCGGCGGCTGGCCTGCTCTGGCGGTTGCGCCTCGCGCGGCCGTTGTGGAGCCTCGCAGGCGCGGCGCTGATGCTCGGCGCCACCGGCTATGCGTTGCAGGGGCGCCCGCTGCTGCCGGGGCGGCCGACCGAGGCAAACGCAACGCCGATCGATGTCGACCTCGATCTAGTCGAACTACGTGGCGATCTGTTCGGCCGCTACACCGCCGATGCCGCCTATCTCACCGCGTCGGATGCGATGCTGCGCGCGGGCGACGCGGGCGCGGCGGTGCAGGTTATGCTGGGCGGTATCCGCCACTATCCGGGCAGCATCGAGCTGTGGTCCGGGCTCGGCGCCGATCTCGCCATCCATGACGGCAACCGGGTATCGCCGCCGGCATTGCTGGCGTTCCAGCAGGCGATGCGCCTGTCACCGCGGCATCCCGGACCGCCGTTCTTCGCGGGACTGGCCTATGTGCGCGCGGGCCAGTTCACCGATGCGCGGCCATATTGGCGCCAGGCGCTGGCGCTGGCGCCGGCTGGAACGCCGTATCGTGCGCCGATCGCGGTGCGGCTGGCGTTGCTGGATGCGTATCTGGATCAGATGGCTCGAGCGGGCCGCTGACAGCACCGTCACCCCGGGCTTGACCCGGGGCCCCGCTACCTCCCGAGCAAGCGGAAGAAGCGGGGTCCCGGGTCGAGCCCGGGATGACGAAGGTCTGAGTTATTTCCCTCGGCCGGTCTTGTCCTGGAGCTCGTCGATCTTCTTGGACGCGTCGCCCTTGCTCAGGTGATCGTCGAACTCCTCATGCGCCTCCTCGCTCAGCGTCTTGAGGTAGCTCGCCTGCGCGCCGGTCATCGGCTCGCCGCCCGTCGTCCAGTCGTCCGGGTCCTTGACCGCATTGGAGGTCGGGTGGGTCTTGGGATTCTCGGTCTCGCTCATCGTCAGCTCCTATTGGCCCTGCATCAACACCAATGTTCCTTATCCGTTCCACGCTTCGAATGGCAGATCGAGCGCCTCAGCGACCGCGTGATGGCGGATCTTGCCGTTGGACACGTTCAGCCCGGCCGCGAGGTGAGGGTCGGCCTTCATCGCGGCGTCCGGTCCTCGCGTGGCGAGCTTGATCGCGAACGGCAGCGTCGCGTTGTTGAGCGCGAACGCGGACGTGCGCGCGACCGCGCCGGGCATGTTGGCGACGCAATAATGGATCACGCCGTCGATCTCGAACACCGGGTCCTCGTGCGTCGTCGCGTGGCTGGTCTCGAAACAGCCGCCCTGGTCGATCGCGATGTCGACCATCACGCTGCCGCGCTTCATCGTCTTCAGCATGTCGCGCGTGATCAGCTTGGGCGCGGCGGCACCAGGGATCAGCACCGCGCCGATCACCAGCGACGCATGTTTCACCGCCTCCGCGATCGCCGCCTTCGACGCATAGGCGGTTTTGATCTGGCTGGAGAAGAACATGTCGAGCTCCGCCAGCCGGCTCATGTTGACGTCGTAGATCGTGACGTCCGCGCGCATGCCGACCGCCATCTGCGCGGCGTTGATGCCCGAGATGCCGCCACCCAGGATCGCGACCCGCGCGGGCGCCACGCCCGGCACACCGCCCAGCAGCACGCCGCGCCCGCCCTGTTCCTTTTCGAGATAATGCGCGCCGACCTGCACCGACATCCGCCCCGCGACCTCGCTCATCGGCTTGAGCAGCGGCAGCCCGCCGCCGGGCGCCGTCACCGTCTCATAGGCGATACACGTCGCGCCCGACTTCATCAGCCCTTCCGCCTGCGGCTTGTCCGCGGCGAGGTGGAGATAGGTGAACAGCAGGTGGCGCGGCTCCAGCAGTGCGATCTCGCTGGCCTGCGGCTCCTTCACCTTCACGATCATGTCGGCGGCGGCGAACACCGCGCGCGCGTCGGGCAGGATGGTCGCGCCCGCGGCCTGATAGTCCGCATCCTCGAAGTCGATCCCCGATCCGGCGTGCGTCTCGACGATCACCTCGTGACCCGCCGACACCAGTTCGGCGACCGACGGCGGCGTCAGCCCGACGCGATATTCATGGTTCTTGATCTCCTTGGGCACACCCACGCGCATCGTCGTCTCTCCACTGGTCGGTCCGGTCGCCGTGGCACAACGAGACGGCGGCGGCAAAGTCCCGTTGCGGCCCTCAACACGTGAGTGTATCGCAGCGCGTCGGCGTCACCTCGGGGGCGGTACGCCGTTGATCCTCCCGACCTTTCGCCCGTCCCTTGAGGTTCCGCTCGCGCCGTGAGCATCGATCAATACGGCGTCGCCAGACCGGCGCACGACGCATCGGGCCTGCAGCAGGCGAGCGCGGATCCGCATCGCGACGGCCTGTTGAGACTGGCGGTGGGCGCGGTCGGCATCGTGTTCGGCGACATCGGCACCAGCCCGCTCTACGCGTTCCGGGAGACGTTCGCGGGCCATCACCGGCTGGCCGTCGACGCGCTCCACATCATGGGCGTCGTCAGCCTGATGTTCTGGTCGATGATGATCGTGGTGACGTTGAAATACCTCACCATCATCATGCGCGCGGACAACAAGGGCGAGGGCGGCAGCCTGGCGCTGCTGGCGCTCGTGTCGCACCGCACCAGGACGAAGCGGTGGTCGCGCGGCATCGTCCTGCTGGGCGTCTTCGCGACCGCGCTCTTCTATGGCGACAGCATGATAACGCCGGCGGTGTCGGTGCTGTCGGCGGTGGAGGGCGTCGCAGTCGTCGCACCCAGCTTCGGCGCGCTGGTGCTGCCGCTCAGCCTCGTCATCCTGATCGCGCTGTTCTCGATCCAGTCGAGCGGCACCGCGCGGGTCGGGCTGCTCTTCGGGCCGGTGATGATGGTGTATTTCGCCGTCATCGCGGTGCTGGGGCTGCTGTCGATCGTGCGGACGCCGCACATCCTGCTGGCGCTGTCGCCCCATTATGCGGTGGCGTTCTTCGCCGTCGATCCGCTGCGCGCCTTCCTGGCGCTCGGCTCCGTTGTGCTGGCGGTCGCGGGGGCGGAGGCGCTGTATTCCGACATGGGGCATTTCGGACGCAACCCGATCCGCGTGTCGTGGCTGTTCTTCGTGCTGCCGGCGCTGATGCTCAACTACATGGGGCAGGGGGCGCTGCTGTCGCGGATGGGCACGGCGGCGCTGGAGAGCCCGTTCTACATGCTCGCGACCCCCGGGCTCCGCCTGCCGCTGGTGATCCTGGCGACGATGGCGGCGATCATCGCCAGCCAGGCGGTCATCACCGGCGCCTTCTCGGTGACGCAGCAGGCGATCCAGCTCGGCTTCGTGCCGCGGCTGCGGATCGAGCATACCAGCGCGCGCACCGCGGGCCAGATCTACATCCCGCTCGTCAACTGGCTGCTGGCGTCGGTGGTGATCCTGCTGGTGCTGTTCTTCCGCACCTCGTCCAACCTGACGAGCGCCTATGGCATTGCCGTCACGGGGGCGATGACGATCGACACCTGCTTGCTGACGGTCGCGATCTATCGCCTGTGGCACTGGCCCAAACTCTACGCGATCCCGCTGCTGAGCCTCTTCTTCCTCGTCGACTTCGCCTATCTCGGCGCCAATCTGACGAAGGTGCGGGCGGGCGGCTGGGTCCCGCTGCTGATCGCGCTGATCGTGTTCGTCGTGCTGACCACCTGGGCCAAGGGTCGCGAGCTGATGATCGCGCGGCTGCGCGAGGCGGCGATGCCGGTGAAGGTGTTCATCCAGTCCGCCGCCACCGCCGCCGCGCGCGTGCCGGGCACGGCGGTGTTCATGACGTCGACGGCGGAGGGCGTGCCCCATGCGCTGCTCCACAATCTAAAGCACAACCGGGTCTTGCACGACCGCGTCATCCTGCTGACCGTCAAGATCGCGGACATGCCCTATTATCCCGAAGTCGAACGGTTCGTGCACGAGGATCTGGGCGCGGGCTTCCACCGCTTGGTCCTGCGTTACGGCTTCATGGAGGAGCCGGACGTGCCGGCGAGCCTCAAGCGGCTCCACGCCTGCGGCGCGGACTTCCGGATGATGGATACGAGCTTCTTCCTGTCGCGCCAGACGCTGCTGCCGGCCGAGCATCCCGGCATGTCGATCTGGCGCGAGAAGCTGTTTGCATGGCTGCTCCGCAATGCCGAGAGCGCGATGGAGTTCTTCCGCCTGCCTACCAACCGCGTGGTGGAGCTGGGCAGCCAGGTCGAGATCTGAGCCCGTCCATGCATGAGGGTCCGCACGCGCCGATCATCCTGACCGCGCTTCTGGGCGGCGAGGACCAGGCGTGGTTTGAGGCCTTGCGCCGCGCGCATTTCCCGGCCGAGCGCAACCAGTTGGACGCGCATCTGACGATGTTCCACCACCTGCCGCCCGCCATCGCGCCGGAACTCAAGCGGCGGCTGGTGGAGGCGACGCGCGGGGTGCCGGCGCCGGCGGCGCGGGTAGCGGGGCTGGTGTCGCTCGGCCGCGGGGTCGCCTATCGGATCGATTGCCAGGAGCTTGCGGCGATCCGCGCGGACCTGGCGGATGCGTTCGCGCCGCTGTTGATGCCGCAGGACAAACAGGGCTGGCGCGCGCACGTCACCGTCCAGAACAAGGTCGAGCCCGCAGCGGCCAAGGCCTTGCTCGCCGAGCTGCAGGCCGGCTTCGTCGCCCGCCCGATCCGCATCGCGGGGCTGGAGAGCTGGTGGTATCGTGGGGGACCGTGGGAGGCCCTGTCGCGGCACATGTTCGCTTGACCGGTATCGACGCGCTTTCTATGGCGTCGCCTCCCGCGGGCCGGTCAGTTCCGGGCGGGAACGGGGCGAAGTAGCTCAGCTGGTTAGAGCACGGGAATCATAATCCTGGGGTCGGGGGTTCAAGTCCCTCCTTCGCTACCATATGACTTCAGCGATGGATGAGTTGAGCCTCGCCGTGGTCGGGATCGACTTTCCCAATCGCGACGGCAGCAACCGGCGGTTCGAGCTCCTGCAATGCAATCCCGGCGATCCGGTGTCGCTGCGCCCGGAACCGCGCAACCCGCACGATCGGTTCGCCGTCGCGGTGCTCAGCGAGCGCGGGCACCAGATCGGCTACCTCACCGCCGAGCGCGCGCCGTGGATCGGGGGCCGGTTGCGCAGCGGCGAGGAGGTCGCGGCGGTATTCCAGGGCGTGGCGGGCGGCGCGGCCTATATCCGGGTGGCGTTCGGCGGACGGGCGCCGACGCTGCCGGCCGCGCCCTCTGGCGCTCCCATCGCGCGCGACGACATCGCCGACCCGGATGGTCCGATGTGGGGTGCGTGAGTTGATGCTCAACTTGCCTTCCCGCCGTCATCCCGGGCTTGACCCGGGATCCCGCTTATTCTTCCGTCTTGACCCAAAAGAAGCGGGACCCCGGCTAAAGCCTGTCCTGAGCGACGCCGCAGGCGTCATCGAAGGGGCCGGGGTGACGGTAACGCAGCCACCCGCCGCGCCGACACGATCCGTACCGGCCGTGCCAGCATCTCGCCCTTGAAGAAGCCGCCGTCGGCGATGGGCGCGTCGAAGATATGCTCCACCACGTCCAGCCCCTGCACGACATGGCCGAACGCCGCATAGCCGAGGTTGTCGCCCGGCTTCGTCGGGTCGGCGTCGAGCGAGGGCTGGTCGCCCAGGTTGATCGTGAAGTCGCCCCGCGCGCTGCCCGGCTCCAACCTTGCGATCGAGATCGCGCCGTCGGTGTGGGTGACGCCCGTCTGCGTCGAGGGTTCGTGCGCGATCGGCGGCAGCACGCGCTTGGGCTCGTTCTGCACGCCGAACTGGACGAAGCCATAGCGTGGGCCACCCCTGGCGGCGCGGTAGAAGGTGACGCCGTCCAGCCGATGCCCGTCGACATAGCGCAGGAAGTTGGCGGTGGTGATCGGCGCACGCGCCTGTTCGAGGTCGAGCACGATCTGCCCCTCGTCGGTCACGAGCGCGACCCGCACCATCCCCGGCGCGGGCGGCGGCAGCGGCGCGGGCGCGACGGGCGTCGGCGTCGGCGTCGGCGTCGGCGTCAGTGCCACCGGTACGGCGGTCGCCTGGATCGTCATCAGCGCGGCGAGCAGCAACATCGCGTCAGTCTCCCTCGAACAGTCCGCCCGGATCGTTGACCACCAGCATCGCGTCGGGGCGGGCGAGCGCGATCAGCGTCAGGCCATGCGCGCGGGCGTGGTCGATCGCCAGCGTCGTCGGCGCGGATATCCCGACGAGCAGCGGCGCGCGCGCGACCAGCGCCTTGTCCACCATCTCGAAGCTGATCCGCGAGGTGACCAGCAGGAACGCGGCCGCGATCCCGTCGAGCGCGAGATGCCCGACCAGCTTGTCGAGCGCATTGTGCCGACCGACGTCCTCGAACGCCGCGAGAACCCCGCCGTCCGCGTCGCAGGCCGCGGCGGCATGGACGGCGCCCGTCGCGACGTTGAGCGGCTGATGCGCGCGCAGGCCCGCCAGCGCCGCGAACAGCACAGGCGCTGCGACCTCCGGCAACGGCGGCCGCGCCGCCACCGGCCGCCGCACCTGCTCCAGCGAGGCGATGCCGCACAGCCCGCAGCTCGTGTCGCCGGTGCGGTGGCGCACGCGGTCGGCGATCCGCCCGGCGCAGCGGGGCGCGAGCGTCACGCGCAGCATCCACCCCGCCTCCGCCTCGAACGGGTCGACGTCGATCACGTCGGCCGCGCTGTCGGCCAGCCGCTCGGTCAGCATGAAGCCGGTCGCGAACGCGGTCAGGTCAGCGGGCGTCATCATCATGACGGCATAGCCGAAACCATCGACCTCGACCGCGACCGGCGCCTCGACCGCGATCGTGCGCTCGGCGGGCTCGCTCCCCGAAGGTCGCAAAAGTCGCACCCTCCTCGCGTACGAGCGCGCGCTCATGCGACGAGGTCGGCGGGCGTATTGACGTTGGCGAGCGGGCCGGGGGCGGGGACCGGCGTCGCGCCGATGTCGAGCGCCCAGCGGCGGATCGACAGCCGCCCGTCCTTCGCGCCCGGTGTCGCACCAGCCAGCCGCTCGACGAGCGCCGGCCCGAGCGTCACGGGCCAGACGCCCAGGATCGGCGCGTCGGCGCAGAAGACCGAGCCGCCGGCCGCCAGCAACCGCCCGATCAGCGCGCCCGGCACGTCGGGCATGTCGCACGCGATCGTCATCACCGCATCGAAGCGTTCCGCGCCCGCATGGGCCAGCGCCCCCGCGATGCCCCCGAGCGGGCCGAGGCCGGGCGAGGGCAGGTCCGCGACACTCGGCAACCCACCCCAAGCGCGCCCGACCACCACCACCCGCCCGCACCACGGCGCGAGCGCATCGGCCGCCCACCCGATCATCACCCGCCCGCGCCAAGGGGCCAGCGCCTTGTCCGACCCGAACCGCGAGGCGGCGCCACCGGCGATCAGCGCGCCGAGGATGCGCGGGCTCATGCACGCACGCCTAAGCGGTCGGGGTGGGGAAGACGGTGCATGCCCGGCAGGCATAGCCCGACGGTCCGCGATCGGACAGCGGCCGCGCTCCGGCGGTCACCGGTCGGCCGGAGGCCGGCGATAGACCAGCGTCTGTCGCTCGTCGGCAAAGCGCGCCGGGCTTACGGTCTCGGTCAGGGTCGAGCCATCGTCGGACAGCCGGTCCTCTCCAATCAGATAGGGGCGTCCATTCAAGCGCTCCGTCCAGTGCAGCGAGCCATCCGCTGCCTGGCCGACCTGCAAGGTCGCGCTGCTCGTCGCCGTGACGCCCTGATCGACCGCCGGTGGCCCATCGACGCCGACGACGTAGAAATTGCCGTCCGCAGGCGATCCCCAGCGCAAACGCCCGCCGCCCGCATCGCCGAGCGACAAGGTGTTCGCCGCATTTATGCCGAGGCGCGTGCTGCGCCACCGGCCCGCCAAGCCTGTTCCCGGTCCCGTCCGCAGCAGGGTTTCCGGCGGGCCGCTCGCGCCATCGGTCGCGATGGTCATCGTGCGCCCGTCGGGCGAAACGGTGAGCGTGCTCTGGTCGACCACGTGGCCATGGATGCGATGCGCGCGCCGCCATCGCATAGCGCCCATCGCCGCGAGCATCGTCTCGCGCCCCCCGATGGTCGGGTGGAACCGGCCGTCATCGGGCAGGGTGAAGCTGACCGCCCCGAAGTCGAAGAGATAGCCTGCTGGCGTATGCTCAATCATGGTCACCTCACCCCGAAAACGGCTCGCCGCACGGTCCAGCCGCCATTCGCCGACGAAACGCGCGATCGAGGGCATCGGCTTGGCCGGCGAGGTCGCCGATGTCAGCAGGGCGGCAAGGAGGATCATCCTCACGACTATTCGCCCCTCCAGGATTTTCGGAGCGGTTAGCGACGATGCCGTCGCATGGGAATAGCGTTGGCGGCTGCGGCGCTTTGGCGCCCGCATAGCCGAGCCGGAAGCCGCTGGACAGCGGGTGGAGACGGCAGTCCGCAGCCAAACTATTCCTGCGGGCCCAGCCTGCGTTGTGGGATGGTGTAGGCGGCGAGTATCGCGGGCGGCTGACCTGCCTCCGCCGGGACCGACGCCCGCGCAGGATCCACCGGGACCGACGCCGCCCTGGCGATCACCGCCCTTGGCGACATCGCCGACACGGATGCTGACCCCGGCGCCCCGGTGATCGATGTCGCCGCGACCATCACCGGCGGTGCGTCTGGCGCCATCACCGTAGCCACCGCGGCATGCCGCTGCGCATAGTGGGCGAGCGCGACCCGATACGCATCGAAGGCGTCGTAGAAGCTCGTGAACGGCGCCTCCAGCCGCTGCAGCGCCGCCTCGGCCCAGGGATCGAGATTGGACGGCTCCACGACGGCGGCCTCGTGCAGCACCGTACGCGCCTCGGAACAGAAACGTTCCTGCGCCGGCGGTTGCGCGAAGAAGTTGTACAGTTTCGTCATGTCGCCGTCGTGATGCTCCCGCCAGCTTGCGCCGAACCGTCTCTGGTATAGCGCCTCCGTTCGCGCGCTGGCGTCCGCGAGGTGGGCGACGTGATCGGTCAGCAGCGCATTGTATCGCGCGACCAGATCGTCCCCCGCCACGCCGCGGCAGCCGAGCGCCGCGACGTTCAGCGCGACGCGCAGATGCCATAGCGCCTCACCGGCCGCGAGATCACGATTGGGCGTCTTCCATGCGCCCTTCTCGTCGCGCGGGGGCAGCGCGAAGGCCGGGGCCGCATGCCCCGGTGGCAATGGTGCCACGTCCTGTGCACCCGTGCCGGCCGGCCCAAGGTCCTGCGCCATGGCCGGCGCACCCGCACCCAGCATCCCGGCCGTCAGCATCGCGATCAGTCGCTTCTTCATCGGTGGGTCCCCCTCGTCTGTTGAGGGAGGATCACCCGCGCCCGATGACTGAAATCTTGCCTGACCTGCTGAACGCCCGATCAACCGTGAAAAGGCGGATGGCTTGCAGACGGCCCAATGTCACCTGTCCGAAAAGGTTCCACTCGCCGCCATCACCTCCACCCGCACCGGCACCGATTTCACCGCCGGCACGTGGCTCTCCTCCGCATAATGCGACGCCGCGATCAGGATGTTGCTTTCGGGATAGTACATGCCGAGGCAGCCCTCCGGGATCGCATAGTCGATGACCGTCAGCCCATCGACGCGTCGCCCCGCGTCGTGGCCGTCGCCCGCGTCGCCCACCAGGCTGATCCGGTCGCCCTCCTTCACGCCCAGCGTCGCCTGGTCGGCGCGGCCCATCATCACGATGTCGCGCGTGCCGCGGATCGAGCGGAAGCGGTCGTAATAGCCGTAGATCGTCGTGTTGAACTGGTCGTTCGACCGCAACGTCACCAGCCGGAACCGCCTGCCCCCGCCGTCGACCTCGCCATCGTCGAACCCCGCCGCGTTCAGCACCTTGGGCGCGTTGAACTCTGCCTTGCCGCTCGCCGTCTTCCACTCGCGGTGCGCGGCCGCATTGCCCTTCCAGAAGCCGCCGGGGGTGAACAGCCGCTTGTTGAAGTTGGCGAACATCTCAGGGTACGTCGCCTCGATCGCATCGCGCACCAGGCCATAGTCGCCCACCCACTTGCCCCACGGCACCTTGGGATTGGGCTCCAGCGTCGACAGCGCGATCGCGGCGACGATCGCGGGCTCGGACAGCAGGTGCGGGCTGGCGGGCGCGATGCGGCCGACCGAGCCGTGCATCATCGAGAAGGTGTCCTCCATCGACACGGTCTGCGGCCCCGTCGCCTGGTCGTCGCGCTCGATCCGGCCGAGGCACGGGAGGATGTAGCTCGTCCGTCCGGGCAGCAGGTGCGAGCGGTTGAGCTTGGTCGCGATGTGGACGGTGAGGTCGAGGTCGCGCCATTTGGGCTCGACCCGCCCTTGGTCAGGGATCGCACGGACGAAATTGCCGCCTAAGCCGACGAACGCCTGCGCCTCGCCGGTCAGCACCGCCTCGATGCTCTCGACCGTGTCCCAGCCCTTGTCGCGCGGCGGCTCGAACTCGAACAGCTCGGCGAGCCGGTCGAGCGGCGCGAGCTCGGGCTTTTCCGTGATGCCGACGGTGCGCTGGCCCTGCACGTTGGAATGGCCGCGCACGGGGCCCATCCCTGCGCCCGGCCGCCCGATGTTGCCGCGCAGCAGCAGCAGGTTGGTCAGCATGAACAGGTTTTCCATGCCGTGCCGGTGCTGCGTCAGGCCCATGCCATACACCGCGATCACCGCCTTCGACCGCGCATAGACCTTCGCCGCGCCGACCAGCGCGTCCTTCGTCAGGCCACTTTCGCGCTCGATCACGTCCCAGCCGGTGTCGCGCGCGGAGGCGGCGAACGCCTCGAAACGAACGGTGTGCTGTGCGATGAAGTCGTGGTCCAGGATCGGGTCGCGCCCGGCGGCGCGTGCCTCGACATCCGCCTCGATCACCCACTTGGCGATGCCCAGGATCGCGGCGATGTCGCCGCCTGCCTTCACCTGGTGATATTGGGTCGCGATCGGCGTCGATTTCAGCGCCGCCATCTCGATCGGGCTCTGCGGATCGGTGAACCGCTCCAGCCCGCGCTCGATCAGCGGGTTGAACACGATGATCTCGACGCCGCGCTTGGCGCAGCTGCGCAACGGGTGGAGGAAGCGCGGGCTGTTGGTGCCGGGGTTCTGCCCGAAATAGAAGATCGCGTCGCACTTCTCGTAATCGTCGAGCTGGATCGTCGCGACGGGCGAGCCGATCGCCTGTTTCAGCGCGACCGACGTCGTCTCGTGGCACATGTTGGACGAATCGGGCAGGTTCTGGCTACCGTACATCCGCCCCCACAGCGCGTACATGAACGACGTCTCCAGGCTCGCGCGGCCGGAGGAATAGAGGATGACCTTCTTGGGATCATATCCTTTTAGCTTCGCGCCGATGTCCGCGAACGCCTCCGACCAGCTCACCGCCTCGTATTTGTCCGAAGCTGTGTCGTATTTCAGCGGGTGGGTCAGGCGGCCGGCCTGTTCGAGGTCGTAATCCTTCCAGCCGCGCAAGTCCGCCACCGTGTGTTCGCGGAAGAAATCGGGCGTGACGCGGAAGGTGGTCAGCTCCCAGGCGGTCGCCTTCGCGCCGTTCTCGCAGAACTCCTCGATATGCGGGTTGGCCGGTTTGCCCCAGGCGCAACTGACGCACATGAAGCCCTTGGGCTTGTTCTGCCGCTGGAACTCGACGACGCCGCCCGGGCTCATCCGCTCCTTGGCCACGAGCGCGCCGACCGAGCGGAGCGATCCCCAGCCGCCCGCCGGGCCGTCATAGGGATCCACGCCGATGTCGCGCCGGTCGCTCATGCCGATACTCCCTGATCTTCTGCGCCCATGCCGTAGCGCCAAAGCGCGAGGAGGCGGATATCATATCTTTTCTTTGGCTCGCGGAACCGACCGGCTCCCCATATCCCGCCCACGACGCTAGGAGGCGGCCCATGACCACCCACACCACCCGCATGCTGATCCTCGGTTCCGGACCCGCGGGGCTGTCCGCCGCCATCTACGGTGCGCGCGCGGGGATGAGCCCGATCGTCGTCCAGGGCGTGCAGCCGGGTGGGCAGTTGACCACCACGACCGACGTCGAGAACTACCCGGGCTTCCGCGACGTGATTCAGGGCCCGTGGCTGATGGAGGAGATGCAGGCGCAGGCGGAGCATGTCGGCACGCGGATGATCTGGGACACGATCACCGACGTCGACCTGTCGCGGCGGCCGTTCCGGCTGACCGGAGACTCCGGCGATGTGTATGAGGGCGAGGTGCTGGTGATCGCCACCGGCGCGCAGGCCAAATGGCTGGGCCTGGAGAGCGAAGACAAGCTCAAGGGCAAGGGCGTCAGCGCCTGCGCGACGTGCGACGGGTTCTTCTATCGCGGCAAGCGCGTGGCGGTGATCGGCGGCGGCAACACGGCGGTGGAGGAGGCGCTGTACCTCACCAACCACTCGCCCCACGTCACGCTGATCCACCGCCGCGACAGCTTGCGCGCCGAGCGCATCCTGCAGCAGCGGCTGGCGGCGCATCCGAACATCACCGTGCTGTGGAACAAGGCGGTCGCCGAGTTCGTGGACGGCGGCGGCACCGCGGGGCTGGTGGCGCTCGATCTTGAGGACACCGTTACCGGCGAGCGCAGCCGGATCGACGTGGAGGGCGGCTTCGTCGCGATCGGCCATTCGCCGGCGACGGGGCTGTTCCGGGGCCATCTGGCGCTGGATGCGGACGGGTATCTGGACGTGGAGCCGGGCTCGACGCGTACGAGCGTGCCGGGCGTGTTCGCCTGCGGCGACGTGGCGGACAAGGTGTACCGCCAGGCGGTGACGGCGGCGGGCACCGGCTGCATGGCCGCACTCGACGCCGAACGCTTCCTCGCCCACGCCGCGTTCGAGAGCGACACGGCGGCGGCTGCGGAGCCCGCGGGTACGAAGGAGAATGCGGAGGCGACTTGGTAGGTTGGGCCACTACAGCGGGGCGGATCACCCAGAGTAACGTCCTCCCCCGCCAGGGGGAGGTGGCTGGCGTAGCCAGACGGAGGGGGAGGACTCCCGAAGGTTTGTGCGTCCGCCCCCTCCGTCAGCCTTCGGCTGCCACCTCCCCCTGGCGGGGGAGGATATTGACCTCAACGAACGTATCTACATGCCTAGTTTCGCTCGGATCGCTCCCTCCAGCGCCGCCGCGTCGCCGGCGCGCGCGAAGCTGTGCGAGGGGGTGTCGATCGTGACGGTCGGCATCGGCGGGAAGCGGCTAAGCGCATCGCGGGCGGCGATGGCGGTGGCGTCGCCGGTCGCCAGCACGATCGTGGTCGGGATACCGGCGATGCCCGCCAGGAAGCGGGTAGGTAGATCGTTGCTCGGCGCCCGATGAAGAACGGCACGCAGGCCGTTGATGAGCTTGCGAATATCCACGCCGCCGCGCGTCAACCTCAGCCATTCGCGCGGGTTTGCCAGCCGTTCGGCATAGCGGGCGCGGATCGCGGCGGGGGGCGGCAGGCCGCCGGCGCTCCGCTCCACCAGCCACGGGTTGGCGAGCACCAGCGCGTCGATCCCCGCAGACCACCCGAACAGCGCCAGCGCGGTCGCCGCGTCGCAATTGCCGAAGCCGACCAGGCGGGTGATCTGCGGCTGCTCGCGCCGGAACGCGGCGGCGGCGGCGGCGAGGTCCGCGGCCGAGCCGGCGTAACCACCGTTCATGCCCGAGGAGTCGCCCACGCCGCGCCGGTCGAACCGCAACACCGGCACGCCGTCCCCCGCCAGCCGCGCCGCCAGCAGCGCCATGCCGCGATGCGCTCCGCTACGCACCTCGTTGCCGCCGGAGACGATCAGCAACCCGGTGGTCCCTGACGCCTCGTCAAGCGTGGCGACTAGCGCGTCGCCGTCGCAGGCGACGATCAGCGGGCGGCGCATGTTCGTACCCAGTCGGCGAGATCGGCCGCAAGTATCTGTGCCAGAACGTCATCGTTCCCCGGCTCGGCCCGGCGCCACGGCGGCGTACCGGCGATGTGACGATCGGCCGGGCGCGGGTCGCCATAGAGCCGGAGGATGCGTCGTGGCACGTCGGGCTGATCGAATGGCATGGCGGATGGCAGCTCGTTCAGAAGCTGCGGCGCGATCAAGCTGCCCGCGATCGACACCGGAGACTCGGAAGTCACGTCACCATCCAAGTACCAGCGATCACCCAACCTCCGCTCGCGCCCGATCTCCTGTTGCTTGATCCGGGTCAGCGCGCCCAGCAACTCGGCCCCGTCCTGCGGCGACAGGTGCCAGCGGCCGTGCGCCAGCGCGGATAGGTCAAGCAACGCCCCGCTGCGGATCGCCGCGACATAGGCCGGCCGGCCCTCCGCCCGAACCGCGCCGACCGCCCCCTCGAACGCCTCGCGAATGCCGACGAGCGTGGCGTCTCGCGTCGGCAGCAGGCTCTCCCCCTGGCCCGGCAACTCGGGCAGCGCGCTCGCCATCCCGATGCCGGCCAGCGCGCGCAGCACCGCGACCGCGACGGCTCGCGTCCGGTTGGCTTCCTCGAACAACGGCAGCGCGAGCACCACCACCGGGCCCATGTTGGGCCCGAACCGCATCATCCACTCCTCGCCGCCGCGCCAACCGTAGCGGGCGAAGGCAGGCGTCCGTGTCAGGTGAACGCCTTGCGGCTGGCGAAGTCGACGAGCGCACCGAACGTCGCCATCATGTCGCCGTCGACCTCGTCGTCGTCGATCCTGATGGCGAGGCGATCCTCCAGCTCGGTCAACAGGCCCGCGACCGCCATCGAGTCCAGCTCGGGCACGGTGCCGAACAGCGGCGTGTCGTGGCGGAACGCGGCGACCTGCTGAGGCGGGAGTGCCAGCACGTCCTGCAGCACGCCGCGCACGGTCTTGTCGACGATGGACTGGTCTTCGGGGGTCACGGCACGCTCCGGCAGATGTCGCGCGGCGTTACCGGCTTGCCGGGTGGATGGGAAGACGGCGGATGGGAAGACGGGTGAAACCGGCAACCGTTTCGCGCTAGGACGGGTGCGCCATGCCGCCGCCCGACCCCGCTCCGCGCCCGATCGACACGCTGACGCTGTGCGGCCGGCCGGGCGACGTGGCGCTGATCGAGCGCGGCGCGTCGCTCGACTATGCCGGGCTGGAGCTGGCGGTGGCGCAGCTGGCGGGCTGGGTCGCCGGGTTCGGCTTCGCGAAGGGTGCGCGGGTCGCGAGCTGGCTGCCCAAGACTCGCGCCGCCTGCCTGCTGCCGCTCGCCGCGCCGCGCGCCGGGCTGGTGCATGTGCCGATCAACCCGCTGCTGAAACGCGCGCAGGTGGCGCACATCCTGGCCGACAGCGGGGCGAGCCTGGTGCTGACGCAAACGGCCCGCGCCGCGGCGCTGGCGCCGGGCGACGTGCCCGCCGACTGCCGGGTGGCGGAAGAAGCCGGGGAGGGCGAGCCGCTGCCGCCGTCCTACGCCGCGCCCGACGCGCTGGCGGCGATCCTCTATACCTCGGGCTCGACCGGCCGGCCTAAGGGCGTGATGCTTGCCCATGCGAACCTGTGGCTGGGGGCGGTGTCGGTGGCGCACTATCTGGGTCTCACGGCGGCGGACCGCGTGCTCGGCGTACTACCACTGGCGTTCGATTACGGGCAGAACCAGTTGTTCTCGACCTGGTCGGCCGGAGCGGCGGTGGCGCCGCTGGATTACCTGACCGCGCGCGACGTGGTGAAGGCGGTGGACCGGGTCGGCGCGACGACGCTCGCCGGCGTGCCGCCGTTGTGGGTGCAATTGCTGGAGGCGGACTGGCCGGTGGAGACGGCCGCGCGGCTGACGCGGCTGACGAACTCGGGCGGCGCGCTCGGCACGCGGCTGGTGCGGGCGTTGCGCGAGCGGTTCCCGGGCGCGGACCTCTACCCGATGTATGGCCTCACCGAGGCGTTCCGGTCGACGTACCTCTCGCCGTCGCTGGTCGACGCCAACCCCGAGTCGATCGGCCAGGCGATCCCGTTCGCCGAGGTGATGGTGGTGCGCCCCGACGGCACGCGCGCCGCGCCGGGCGAGGCGGGCGAACTCGTCCACGCCGGGCCGCTGGTCGCGCAAGGCTATTGGCGCGACCCGGCGCGCACCGCCGAGCGCTTCCGCCCGGCGCCCGCCTGGTCCGCCTGCGGCGGCGGCGGCGGCGTCGCGGTGTGGTCGGGCGATACGGTGGTGGAGGGCGCGGACGGCCTGCTGCGCTTCGTCGGGCGGGACGACGCCATGATGAAGGTGTCGGGCAATCGCGTCAGCCCGACCGAAGTCGAGGAAGCGGCGCTGGCGGGCGGCGAGGCGGCGGAGGCGATGGCGTTGGGCGTGCCCGACGATCGGACCGGACAGGCGATCGTGCTGGTCCTGCGCGGCGATCCGGCGGGCGAGGGGGCCTTGCGCGAGCGGCTGCGGCGCGACCTGCCGGGCTTCATGCAGCCGGCGCGGATCGTGTGGCGGGACGATCTGCCCCGTAACGCGAACGGCAAGCTGGACCGGGTGGCGGTGGCGGCGGGGGTGGGGGAGACATGATGACCCGCACCAAACTTCCGTTCACCCTGAGCTTGTCGAAGCCTGTCCTGAGCGACTGCCGCAGGCAGGCAGTCGAAGGGGGCTGTCCTTCTTCCAACGACAAGGGAAGGGCAGTGCTTCGACAAGCTCAGCATGAACGGGGAGAAGATACACGCGGCGGGATGACGTCATGAAGCCGATTGGGCCACTTCCGCCGCCGTTTGATGCGCAGGTCGGCGTACTGACAATCGCGGGACAGCCGTATGCGCACTGGCTGACGAAGGCCGGCGACACGCCGGCCTTCGTCTACGACGTCGACGCCGTCACCGCGCGCATCTCGCGGTTCCGGGCCGCGATGCCGGCGGGCATGGGCCTGCATTATGCGATCAAGGCCAACCCGTTTCCGCCGCTCCTTGCCGCCATGGCGCCGCTGGTCGACGGGCTGGACGTCGCGTCGGGAGGCGAACTCGCGACCGCGCTGCCGCTCGGACGGCCGATCAGCTTCGCCGGACCCGGCAAGCGCGACGACGAACTGGCGGCCGCGATCCGCGCGGGGGTGACGATAAACCTGGAATCGGAAGGCGAGGCGACCCGCGCGCTCGCGATCGGCGATCGGCTCGGGGTGCGGCCGCGCCTCGCCGTGCGGGTCAACCCGGACCTGGAACTGCGCGGGTCAGGCATGAAGATGGGTGGCCGCGCGTCGCCGTTCGGCGTCGATGCCGAGCGCGCGCCGGCGCTGGTGCGGCTGGTGATCGACGGCGGCGCGGACTGGCGCGGGTTGCACATCTTCGCCGGCTCGCAATCGCTGGACACGGCCGCGCTGATCGAGACGCAGGCGGCGACGGTGGCGCTTGCCGCGCGGCTGGCGGACGCCGCGGGCGCGGTGCCGCCGCTCGTCAACCTGGGCGGCGGCTTCGGTATCCCCTATTTCGCGGGCGACCGGCCGGTGGACGTCGAGGCGATCGGCGCGGCGCTGGGCGAGGCGCTCACGGCGCGCGCCGATCTCCTGGCCGACAGCCGCTTCGCGCTCGAACTCGGCCGCTGGCTGGTTGGCGAGGCGGGCGTGTACCTGACGCGCGTCGTCGACCGCAAGGACAGCCGGGGCGAGACGTTCGTGGTGGTCGATGGTGGCCTGCACCACCAGCTCGCCGCGTCGGGCAATTTCGGCACGGTGGTGCGCCGCAACTATCCGGTCGCGGTGGCGGGGCAGATGGGGGAGGCGGCGAACGACCTCGTCAGCGTTGTTGGCTGCCTCTGTACGCCGCTCGACCGGCTGGCGGACCATGGGCTCCTACCACGCGCGGAGGTGGGCGACGTGATCGCCGTGTTCGTCGCCGGCGCCTATGGCCTCACCGCCAGCCCGTCGGCGTTCCTGGGCCATCCCGTTCCGGCGGAGATACTGGCCCGGCGGTGAGCGTACCCGAATCCTAAACGCTATCTTCACCTCTCCCCAGCATAGCCGACGCTGACACGCGCCGCCCGTCTCCGGGTCGCGCCGGTGGAGGCACGCATGCGGATCAGGGCGGGAACTCGGGTGGGGGTCGTCGGCATGGGAACCATGCTGCTCGCCTCCTGCATGGGCGTCGGCGGCGACGGGCGGACGCAGCTGCCCTCGGCGGCGTTCGTCTCGACGCATGACGCGCCGGGCGACGAGTATGTCATCGGCCCGCTCGACCAGCTCTCGATCTTCGTCTGGCGCCAGCCCGAACTGAGCAGCAAGGTGCAGGTGCGCCCCGACGGCCGCATCACCACGCCGCTCGTCAACGACATGACGGCGGTCGGCAAGACGCCGGCGATGCTGGCGGACGACATGAAGCTGGCGCTGGGCGAGTATATCAAGGACCCGATCGTCTCGGTGATCGTGGAGAACTTCTCCGGCACCTATTCGCAGCAGGTGCGGATCGTCGGCGCGACGGCCAAGCCCGCCAGCCTGCCGTACCGCGCCAACATGACGCTGCTCGACGCGATGATCGCGGTCGGCGGCCTGTCCGAATATGCGTCCGGCAACCGCTCGCGCCTCGTCCGCTACGACAAGGCGACCGGCAAGCAGCGCGAATACGATCTCAAGATCGGCAGTCTGCTCAAGAACGGCGACCCGTCCGCCAACGTGCGGCTGCAGCCGGGCGACGTCATCATCATCCCGCAGAGCATGTTTTGATGTTTGCTGATCGGCTGCGCCGAAGCCGCACCGGCCCGCTCCCCCACCCGGCCTCCCAGCTACGGTACTCTGTGGGAGGCCGGGTGGGGGAGCGGGCCGGTGCGGGCCCTCCAGCTTGGCTGGAGCGCTAAAATGTCCGGTGGGATCTATGACGAGGTGCGGATCGCGATCCATGCGATCTGGACGCGGCGCTGGCTCGCGCTCGGCGTCGCGTGGGGCGTGTGCGTGGCCGGCTGGTTCGTCGTGGCGCAGATGCCGAGCCGCTACGAAAGCCGTGCGCGCGTGTTCGTGCAGATGCAGTCGGTGCTGCCCGGCGGCGCGGCGGACGACGCCGGCTCCGCGCGGACGGTCGACTCGATCCGCCAGACGCTGACCAGCGCCGTCGTCCTCCAGAAGGTGGTGCGCGGTACCGATCTTGCGAACTCGGTCGCCAGCGACCGCGACGTGGCGGACCGCGTCGCCGCGCTCCAGTCGGCGATCAAGGTGACGGCGCAGCAGGACAATCTGTTCGAGATCGTCACCACCGGATCGAGCCCCAGGCTCGCCAAGCAGATCACGCAGAAGGTGATCGACATCTTCGTCGAGCAGAACCTGTCTAACGACCGCACCAGCAACACCCAGTCGCTGCGCTTCCTCGATGGCCAGCTCGCCGACCTCCAGAAGAAGCTGGCGGACGCGGAGGCGAAGCGCGCGGACTTCCAGAACCGCTACATGGGGTCGCTGCCCGGCACCGGCACGGTCGCCGACCGGATCGGATCGGCGCGCGAGCAGATGTCGACCGTCGAGGGCGACCTCGCCGCCGCCCAGTCGAGCCTCGCGGCCGTCAACGGCCAGATGGCGGGCACGCAGGCGACCGTGCCGGGCGCGGCCGGGATCGCGGGCGGCATGGGGCCGGCGCGGGCGCGGCTGGCGGCGGTGCAGGGCCAGCTCGCCGATGCGCGCGCGCGCGGCTATACCGACAGCCACCCCGACGTCGTCGCGCTGAAGGCGCAGCTCGCCGCAGCTCAAGGCGCCGCGGCGCACGAGCCGGCCACCGGCGGCAGCGCGGCGGGAACGCAGCCCAACCCGCTGTACCTGTCGCTCAAATCGATGCAGGCGGACAAGGCCTCGCAGGTCGCCGCGCTCCAGATGCGGCGCGCGCAGATCCAGGCGGGGATCGACCAGCTCAACGCCAAGCTCGCCGGCGATCCGCAGGTCGCGGCCGAGCAGGCGTCGATCGATCGCGACTATCAGGTGACGAAGGACCAGTATGACCAGCTGCTTGCCAGCCGCGGCCAGATCGCGCTGAAGGGCCAGGCGCAGACGCAGACCGATGCGGTGAAGTTCTCGATCATCGACCCGCCGACCAGCCCGCGCACGCCGACGGCGCCCAACCGGCCGCTGCTGCTGACGGGCGTGCTGCTCGCCGGCATCGCCGCCGGGATCGGTGCCGCCTTCGCGATGGGCCAGGTGCAGACGACCTTCCCGACCGCGCAGCGGCTGGAGAAGGCCGCCGGCATGACCGTCATCGGCCAGATCGGTGAGATGGTGACGCATATCCAGATGACCGAGCGCCGCCGCAAGCTGCGGCTGTTCGCGGGCGGCGCGGGCGCGCTGGCGGTCGCCTATGTCGCGCTGCTCGGCGTCGAGATGCTCCAGCGCGGGCTTGCCGCATGAGGAACGCCCCCGTGACACCCCACCGCGTACCAGGCGAGTCGCTGATCGAGCGCGCCGCGAAGGTCTATGACTTCGGCGAGCAGTTGCGTGCGCGCCGGCCGATACCCGATCTGCTGCCGGAAGCCGCGCCGGCCGCGCCGCCGCCGCCGGTCGAGGAACGCTATGCCCCTGTGCTGGCGGACGACGCCCCCGCGTTCATGCCGCCGCCGGGGTTTGACCAGGATGCGCCCGTCGCCAGGACCGTTCGCCCCGCCGCCGGTGCGCCCGAGTTCGTCGCGCCGCGTGCCGACGGCAACCGTGTCGAGGCGATCGACCGTGCGCGGCTCGCGCAGATGGGGATGATCGTGCCGGGGGCGCCGATCGGCAGCCTCGCCGAGGAGTTCCGCCTCATCAAGCGGCAGCTGCTGCTCACCGCCGGCAAGATGTCGGGCGTGCGGGCGCGCACCATCCTGGTCGGCTCGGCGCGGCCGGGCGACGGCAAGACGTGGAGCGCGATCAACCTCGCGCTGTCGATCGCGGCCGAGCGCGACACCGAGGTGCTGCTGGTCGACGCCGATTTCGCCAAGCCCGACGTCATGGTGAAGCTCGGGCTGGACGACGGGCCCGGCCTGCTCGACGCGCTTGCGGATCCGGACCTCGATCCCGAGGCGCTGGTGGTGCGCACCGACGTGCCGCACCTGTCGCTGTTGCCGGTCGGCGCCAAGAGCCATGGCGATACCGAGCTGTTGGCCAGCCGGCGCACCGGCGAGGTGCTCGACCGGCTGCTCGCCGCGGACCCGCGCCGGCTGATCCTGTTCGACACGCCGCCCGCGCTCGCCGCCTCACCCGCGTCGGTGCTCGCGCTCCACGTAGGGCAGGTGATGCTGGTGGTCCGCGCCGACCGGACGACGGAGAGCGAGGTGCGCCGCGCGGTGCAATTGCTCGACGGCTGCGACGAGATCCAGCTCGTCCTCAACTCGGTCTCGTTCGTGCCGGGCGGCAACCGCTTCGGCAGCTATTACGGCCAGGGAGAATAGCCGTGCGTCCATCCGCTCTGCTCCTCCTGGGTACGACGCTGCTCGCGCCCGGTTCCGCGTTCGCCCAGAGCACCGGCGCGCAGGACGCCGGCGCCCCGGTCCTTGCCGCGCCCGCAGACGCCGTTCAGGGGGGCGGGGCCGCGGCCACGCACCCGCGGACCAGGGTCGGTGCCTATGTCGAGCTCGACCAGGCCGTGATCGCCGACCTCAACCGCGACGACACCGTCGCCTATGCGCAGGTCGCCGCCGGCGTCGACGCGTCGGTCAGCACCGCGCGCGCGCAGGGCCAGATCAGTGCCCGCTACGAGCGGCAGATCCCCGAGACCGGCGGCTACGGCGGTGCGGACGTGGTCTCCGGCCTCGCCCGCGTCGCCTACCGGGTCGCCCAGCCGTTGACGATCGAGGCGGGCGCGATCGCCACCCGGACCCGCTCCGACATCCGCGGCGCGGCGCCCGCGATCACCGACAACGGCTTCGCCGACAACATCACGCAGGTGTACTCGATCTATGCCGGGCCGACGCTGGCCACCAACGCGGGGCCGGTGGCGATCGGCGCGAGCTATCGCTTCGGCTACACCAAGGCGGAGGCGCCCTACTCGACCGGGATCGCGGGCGCGCCCCGCGTCGACTATTTCGACGATTCGATCGGCAACGAGGTGCAGGCGTCCGCCGGCGTTGCGCCCGGCCGGCTGCTGCCGTTCGGCGTGACGCTGTCGAGCGGCTATGCGCGCGAGACCGCGAGCCAGCTGTCGCAGCGGTACGAGGACACGTACGGGCGCGGCGACGTGCTGGTGCCGATCACGGGCACGCTCGCCGCCACCGCCGGCGTCGGCTGGCAGCATGTCGAGATCAGCCAGAAGGACGCGGTGCTCGACGCCGCCGGCCAGCCGGTGACCGACAGCAACGGCCGCTTCGTGACCGACCAGAGCTCGCCGCGCCGCATCGCCTATGACACCGACGGGCTGATCTACGACGTCGGCGTCGTCTGGCGGCCATCCCAGCGCACCTCGCTGACCGCGACGGTCGCGCACCAATATGACTCGACGAGCTACACCGGCCAGTTCGCGTGGCGGATCGACCGCAGCCTGGCGTTCCAGGCGGCCGTATACGACGCGATCGAGACGTTCGGGCACCAGCTGCGCGTCGGGTTGCAGAGCCTGCCGACCAGCTTCATCGACCAGCAGGACAGCTTTGGTCAGCAGTTCAACGGCTGCACCTTCGGCGGCGGCACCGCATCGGGTGGCGCGGGCGGTTGTCTGAACGACGCGTTCCAGTCGATCACCACCGCCAGCTATCGCGCGCGCGGCATCGACGCGGTGCTGAGCGCCAGCCGCGGCTACAACCGGTTCGGTGTCGGCGCGGGCTGGGCCAACCGGCACCTGTTCAGCCCCCAGACCGCGCCGGGCCTGTCCGTCTACGGCCTCGACGACAACAGCTATTACGTCCAGGGCTTCTACGGACGGCAGCTCGATCGCCGCTCGACGTTCGACGCCAACATCTTCGCCAACTGGTACGACAGCGCGCTGCCGGGCGTGAACGGCGCGTCGGGGGATGTGTTCGGCGCGGGCGCGACCGGCGCCTACACCCGCAGCTTCGGTCGGCTGGGCGCGACGGCGCAGCTCGGCCTCTACTATTTCGACCAGCAGCATTACGACGAACAATGGACGGGTCAGGCGCTGGTCGGCGCCCGGTACCGGTTCTGACGGGGACGCGACGCATGTACGAGGATCATTTCGGCCTGACCGGGCGGCCCTTCCAGCTGACGCCGGACCCGCGTTTCTGGTTCGAGACCGCGACCCACCGCAAGGCGATGGCGTATCTCGGCTATGGCTTGGCGCAAGGCGAGGGCTTCATCGTCGTCACCGGCGACATCGGCGCGGGCAAGACGACGCTCGTCGGGCATCTGATGGAGCGGATCGACGCGACGCGGCTCAACCCGATCCGGATCGTCTCGACGCAGATCGAGGCGGACGATCTGTTGCGCATCGTCGCCGGCGGGCTGGGCATCGATCCGGTCGGCAAGACCAAGTCCGAGCTGCTGGTGCTGGTCGAGCGCGGGCTGCACTCGATCGCGCGCACCGGGCGGCGCACATTGCTGATCGTCGACGAGGTGCAGGCGCTGCCCGTGTCCGCGCTCGAAGAGCTGCGCATGCTCTCCAACTTCCAGGCCGGGGGGCATGCGCTGTTGCAGATCCTGCTACTCGGCCAGCCCGAGTTCCGCGAGCGGCTGCACGGATCGGAGCGGCTGGAACAGTTGCGCCAGCGCGTGATCGCGACTCACCATCTCGATCCGATGGAGCCGGGCGAGGTCGAGGCCTATGTCGCGCACCGGCTTTCGCTGGTCGGCTGGCAGGGCCGGCCCGACTTCGCCGACGACGCCTTCCCGGCGCTGTTCCACGCGTCGGGCGGCGTGCCGCGGCGGCTGAACCAGTTAGCGGGCCGCATCCTGCTGCACTGCGCGGTGGAGGAGATCGCGCTGATCGACGCGGCGGTGGTGGAGCTGGTGGCGGCCGACGGGATGACCGACGTCTGCACGCCCGAGCCGGTGGCGATAGAGGTCGAGGTCGACGCGCCGAAGCCTGTTATTGAGCAGGAGGCGCCGGAAGCTGTGGACGACATGCCAGCGACTCAGCCCGAGCCCGAGCCCGAGCCGACGCCGGAACCCGCTTCGGCGAGCCCGCTCGCCTATCTGGTGCCGCCCGCGCCGCGGCCGATGACGCCGCCCCCCGCCGCCGTCGCGCCTAGGCCGATCAGGCTCGCGGCCGAAACCGCTCACCCTCATCCTTCCGCGCCTGAAGGCGCTTTCTCCCTCTCCCACTGGGAGAGGGAAGTGGCCGGTCCGGCGGAGGTGAGCGGGGAGGATGAGCTTCCTGCCACCTCGGCGGCGCCTCAAGCGGATCACGATACCGACGAGCGGATCGCGGCGCTGGAGGCGCGGCTGGAGGTGCAGGATGCGGCGTTGCGCCGGGTGCTCACTCTGCTGGTCGACTGGGTCGAGGGCGATGGGCCGCGTGACGGCCGGACCGAGGTCGCCGCCCTGCGCGACGCGGCGGCCTGAGCGCGGCGATGTACGATGGTCCGGGCACTCGCACGCCGCATCACGGCATGTCGGTGGATGTGGAAGACTGGTTCCAGGTCGGCGCGTTCGAGCGCGTCATCGATCGCGCGGACTGGGATGGGCTCGCCAGCCGTGTCGAGCGGAACACGGACACGGTGCTGGCGGTGTTCGAGGCGGCGGGGGTCGAGGCGACCTTCTTCACGCTCGGCTGGGTCGCGCACCGCTTTCCCGCGCTGATGCGTCGCATCGTCGCGGGCGGGCATGAGCTCGCCAGCCATGGCTGGGACCACCGGCGCGTCTTCACGATGACCGCGGCCGAGTTCCGCGCCGACCTGACGCGCGCGCGCGCGGCGCTGGAGGATGCGGCCGGCGTCGCCGTCACCGGATATCGCGCGCCCTCCTTCTCGATCGATACGCGGACGCCTTGGGCTCACGCGGAACTGGCGGAAGCGGGCTATGCCTATTCGTCGAGCGTCGCGCCGCTGGTCCACGATCATTATGGCTGGGCGGACAGTCCGCGCTGGCCGTGGAAGCCGCTCGCGGACTCCAGCCTGCTGGAACTGCCGGTGACGGTGGCGACGTTCGGGCCCAGGCGCATGGCGGTGGGCGGCGGCTTCTTCCGGCTGTTCCCGGCCGCGTTGACCGAGCGCGGGATCGCGCAATGCGAGGCGGCGGGGCGGGCCGCGATGTTCTATTTCCACCCCTGGGAGATCGACCCCGGCCAGCCGCGCGTCGCCGGTGCGCCGCTCCGCTCGAGGCTGCGCCATTACAGCCGGCTGAGCGCGATGGCGGGCAAGCTGGAACGGCTGTTGCGCGCACACGACTGGGGCCGCGTCGACGCGATCGCCGCGCATGAGACCGCCCGGCTTGGCCTGGTGCGGCGGTGACCGCGCCGCTGCTCAGCCCGCCGATCGGCATCCGCGTCGCGAACCTGCGCGACGCGCGGGAGCGCGCCCGCATCGACGGCTTCGTCCGCGAGGCGGTCGGTGCGACGCCGTTCCACCTCGCCGGCTGGACCGCCGCGATCGAGCGCGGCACCGGCCAGCGTGGCCATTACCTGCTCGCCGAGCGGGGCGGAGGTGCGCTGGCGGGGGTGCTGCCACTCACCGCGATGCGCTCGCGCCTGTTCGGTCGGGCGCTGGTGTCGGCCGGCTTCGCGGTCGGCGGAGGCATCCTCGCCGAGACGCCGGGCGCGGCCGATGCGCTCTCCGCCGGCGCCTGGGACCTGGCCGAGCGGCTGGGCTGCCCGTCGGTCGAGCTGCGCGGCGGGGCGCTGCCCGAAGGCTGGGCGCGCGACGACACGACCTACCTCGGCTTCGCGCGACCGCTCGCGGCCGACGACGCGGCAGAACTCGCGGCCATCCCCCGCAAGCAGCGCGCCGAGGTCCGCAAGGCGCTCGATCTGCCGCTGGAAGTCGCGACCGGCACCGACGCGCGCGCGCTGGCCGAGCATTACGCCGTCTATGCCGAGTCCGTCCGCAATCTCGGTACGCCAGTGTTCCCGGCGCGGTTGCTGCGCGAGGTCGCCGCGGCGTTCGGGCCGGATGCGGACATGCTGACGATCCGCCACGATGAGCGCGCCGTCGCGAGTGTGCTCAGCCTGTATTTCGGCGGCACCGTCTTCCCCTATTGGGGCGGCGGCACGCAAGCGGCGCGGGGTCTGCGCGCCAACGATCGCTTGTATTTCGCGCTGATGGCGCACGCGCGGGCGCGCGGCTGCACGCGGTTCGACTTCGGCCGGTCCAAGGCGGGCACCGGCGCGGCGGCGTTCAAGAAGAACTGGGGTTTTACGCCCGAGCCACTCGCCTATGCCAAACGTGCGTTCGAGGGCGGCGCGGCCCGCGAGATCAATCCGCTCGACCCCAGATACGCCGCGCGCATCCGCGCCTGGCAGAGACTGCCGTTGCCGCTCGCCAATTTGCTGGGGCCGTGGATCAGCCGCGGGCTGGGATGATGGATGCTTCTGATGTGCAAGCCCGCACCGGCCCGCTCCCCCACCCGGCCTCCCATCCAGAATACGCGGTGGGAGGCGGGGTGGGGGAGCGGGCGGGTGCCGATCCAGCGGAGCTGGCTCCCAGGCCAACCGTCCTGTTCCTCGCGCACCGCGCGCCGTTCCCGCCCGATCGCGGCGACAAGATCCGCGGCTGGCATGTGCTGCACTATTTGGCGGCGCGCGCGCGCGTCCATCTGGTGGCGTTCGCGGACGATCCGCGCGACCTGACGCCGCCGCCGGAGCTGGCGGCACGGCTGGCGAGCTGCACGATCGTGCCGCGCGGGCGGACGCGGCCGCTGGGCGTCCTGCGCGCGCTCGCCACCGGCCGGCCGCTGTCGCTCGTCGCCTTCGCCGACCGGCGGATCGCGGCCGCGGTCGCGCGCATTGGCCCGATGGATGCGGCCTACGTCTTCTCCGGGCAGATGGCGCAATATCTGCCGCTCGCCGCCGACCGCACGATCATGGACTTCGTCGATCGCGACTCGGCGAAGTTCGCCGCCTATGGCGAGAGCGGGCGGCCCCCGCTGCGCTGGGTGTACGCGCGCGAGGGGCGGCGGCTCGCGGCGTTCGAGGCGGCTGTTGCGGCTCGCGTCGACGTCAGCCTGTTCGTCAGCGCCGCGGAGGCCGCGATGCTGCCGGGCGGGCAGGTGCTGGAGAACGGCATCGACTCGGCCTTCTTCGATCCTGCGGGCGTGGTGCCGATCGCCGGGGCCGGGCCGTTGATCGTCTTCACCGGCCAGATGGATTACCGGCCCAATATCGAGGCGGTCCGCTGGTTCGCGGCCGACGTCCTGCCGCTGATCCGCGCCGCGCATCCCGCCGTCCGGTTCGCGATCGTCGGCCGGGCGCCGGTGCCCGCGGTGCGGGCGCTGGCGGGGGAGGGCGTGCTCGTGACCGGCGAGGTCGCCGACGTCCGCCCCTGGCTCGCCGGCGCGGCGGTGGTCGTCGCCCCGCTGCTCACCGCTCGCGGGGTGCAGAACAAGGTGCTGGAGGCGATGGCGATGGCGCGGCCGGTGGTGGCGACGGGCGCGGCGGCGGAGGGCATTGACCACGCCGGCACGATAGACGTCGCCGGCGGCGCGGCGGCGTTCGCGACGGCGGTGGGCAAGGCGATCGCGCGCGGCGGTGATCGGCCGGAGGCGCGCGCGCAGGTGATGCGCCGTTACGGCTGGGACGCCCGGCTCGCGCCGCTGGACGCGCTGGTCGGTCTGCCCGCGCTGGAAGCCGTCGCGGCATGACGCTCGCGCTGCCCGTGGTGCGCGCCGATGCGCCGGCCGAGGACGCGGCCTGGCGCTCGCACTGCGTCACGCTGGCCGCCGTGATCGTGGCGCTGGTGGCGATCTTCCACGCCGATGCGGCGAGCCTCGCGCATATCTGGTGGACCAGCACCACGTTCGGTCATTGCCTGTTCGTGGGGCCGGTGATCGCTTGGCTCGTCTGGAACCGGCGGCGGGAGCTGGCGGCGCTGACGCCGGTCTCCTGGGCGCCCGGTCTGCTGCTGGTCGCGGGCGGCGGCGCATGCTGGCTGGTGGGCGACGCGGGGGGCGTGACGCTGGCGCGGCACCTGGGCCTCGTCGTCATGGTGCAGGGCGCGACGGTGACGCTGCTCGGGCCGCAGATCGCCCGCGGGCTGGCCTTCCCAATCGCTTACGCCGTGTTCCTCGTGCCGTTCGGCGAGGGACTGGAGGAGCCGCTGCAACGCGCGACGGTGGCGATGGCGATGCCGCTGCTCCACCTCGTCGGCGTCCCCGCAAGTGTCGACGGCGTGCTCATCACCATCCCCGGTCGCGGTGTGTTCGAGGTGGCAGAGGCGTGCTCGGGCGCCAAGTTCGTCATCGCGATGATCGCCTATGGCGCGCTGGTCGCGAACGTCTGTTTCATGGCGTTGTGCAGACGGGCGGCGTTCATGGCGGTCGCGCTGATCGTGCCCGTCTTCGCCAACGGTATCCGTGCCTTCGCAACGATCTACGCCGCGTACCTAACATCCGTTGCCCAAGCCACCGGATACGATCACATTGTCTATGGCTGGATCTTTTTCGGCCTCGTGATGGCCGCGACGATGGCGATCGGCTGGCGCTGGTTCGATCGGGCGCCCGACGACGCGGCCTTCGATCCCGCCGCCTTCCCGATCCCGACGCGCGGCCGCTTGCGGCTGCCGGTCGCTGCGATCCTGGCCGTCGCGGTGGCGGGAACGTTCCCGCTGTGGAGCGCGACGCTGTCGGCCCGCCCGGCGCCGCTGCCCGACCATATAGACCTGCCGATCGTGCCGGGCTGGACCCGCGCGCCACTCAGCACCCGCGCGTCCTGGAACCCCTTCTATCCCGGCGCCGACCACCATCTGCTCGGCCGCTATCGCGATGCCGCCGGCGACGAGGTCGACATGGCGATCGCCGTGTTCGGCCATCAGCGCGAGGGTGCGAAGCTGCTCGCGTTCGGCACGGGTGTGCTGCGCGAGGAGGATGTGTGGGTCCGCGTGTCGGACCTCCCCGCCATCGACGGCGGAGCGGCGATGCGGATCGTCACCGCCGGCACCGACCGTCGCCCGGTGGAGCGGGTGGTCGCGTCGTGGTACCGCGTCGGCGACACGGTGACGGCGGATGCGACACGAGTGAAGCTGGAGACGATGAAGGCAAGGCTGGTCGGCGGACCGCAACGCGCGGTCGCGATCCATCTGTCGGCCGAGGCGGAAGCGGGCCATGACCCGGCGCGCGCGATCGACCGCTTCCGCACCGCGCTCGGCCCGCTTGATCGGCTCGCGGATCATGAGGCGGGGCTGAACTGATGTGCGGCATCGCCGGCCTCTATTACCCGGCGTCGCCGCGGCCCGTCGATCCCGCCCGGCTGCGCTCGATGATCGGCGCACTCGCCCACCGGGGCCCTGACGGAGAGGGCGTGTGGACCGCGCCCGGCGTCGGCTTCGCGCACCGCCGGCTGTCGATCATCGACGTCGCCGGCTCGCCGCAGCCGATGCGCAGCGCCGACGAGCGGCTGTGCGTCACCTACAATGGCGAGATCTACAATTTCGCCGAGCTGCGTGCCGAGCTGACCGCGGGTGGCGCGCGGTTCCGTACTCAGGGCGACACGGAGGTGCTGATCGAAGGCTGGCGCGCCTGGGGGCCGGCGATGCTCGACCGGCTGCACGGCATGTTCGCCTTCGCGATCCACGATGCCACGACGCAAAGCCTGTTCCTCGCCCGCGACCGGCTGGGCGTGAAGCCGCTCCACTATGTCGAGCTGTCCGACGGCGGGCTGGCGTTCGCGTCCGAATTGAAGGGGCTCACCGCGCACCCGCTGCTGCGGCGCGTGCCGGACATCCGCGCGGTCGAGGACTTCTTGGCGTTTGGCTATGTGCCTGACGACACCTGCCTGGTCGCCGGCGTCCGCAAATTGGGCGCCGGCGAGTACCTGCTCGTCGAGCGCGGCAAGCCGCTGCCCGCGCCGATCCGCTGGTGGGATGTCGATTTCAGCAACCGCGCGACCGGCTCGCCCGCCGCGCTGGAGGAGGAGCTCGTCGAGCGGCTGCGCGTCGCGGTCCGATCCCGGCTGGTGGCGGACGTGCCGCTTGGCGCGTTTCTGTCGGGCGGCGTCGACAGCTCGGCGGTGGTCGCGCTAATGGCGGAGGCGTCGCCGCTCGCCGTGAAGACCTGCACGATCGGCTTCGACGAGGCGGGGCATGACGAGCGCGGGCCGGCCGGGATCGTCGCGCGCCGCTTCGCGACCGATCACCGCGAGCGGGTGGTGGCGTCGGACGACGCCATAGAAAATGGGGGCTTGGTCGACACGCTGGCCCGCGCCTTCGATGAGCCGTTCGCCGATGCCTCCGCGCTCGCCACCTATCGGGTGTGCGAGCTGGCGCGCGAGGAGGTGACGGTGGCGCTGTCGGGCGACGGCGCGGACGAGGCGTTCGCCGGATACCGCCGCCACCGGTTCCAGGCCGCCGAGGAGCGCGCGCGCGACGTCATGCCGCCTGCGCTGCGCCGCGCGGCGGGTTGGCTGGGGGAACGCTATCCCAAGGCGGACTGGGCGCCGCGGCCGCTACGCGCGAGGACGACGCTGCTGGCGCTTGGCGCCGACGGCGCCGAGGCCTATGCGCGCTCCGTCGGCGTGACGGCGCCCGAGATGCGCGCGAGCCTGTTCTCGCCCGAGGCGCGCCGCGCGCTCGCTGGCCACCGCGCGGAGGATCGCTGGGTCGCGGCCATGCGCGACGCCCCCGCACGCGACCCGCTCGACCGCGCGCAATATGCCGACCTGAAGCTGTGGCTGCCCGGCGACATTCTGGTGAAGGCGGACCGCACCAGCATGGCGGTCGGGCTGGAGGCACGCGAGCCGTTGCTCGACCATCGCCTCGTCCAGTTCGCCGCCACGCTGCCGACCTCGCTCCGGTTGCGAGGAGGCGAGGGCAAGTGGCTGATGAAGAAGGCGCTCGAACGTTATCTACCGCGCGAGATCCTGTACCGGCCGAAGCAAGGCTTCGTGACGCCGGTCAGCGCCTGGCTGCGCGGGCCGCTGGCGGGGCAGGCTGCGGCGCTCGCCCGCTCGCGGACGCTGGCGCAGACCGGCTGGTTCGACCTCGACCGGCTCGCGCGGATCGCCGACGACCATCGTGCCGGTCGCGCCGACCACGGCCGGACGCTGTGGCAGTTCATGATGCTGGAGAAGAGCCTGGTGCGGCTGTTCGGGTCCTGATTCCGTCCGCCCTGAGCGTGTCGAAGCCTGTCCTTAGCGCCACCGCAGGCGGCTGGCCTTCTTCAAACGAAAGGCAGTGCTTCGACAAGCTCAGCATGAACGGGAAGGGGGCACTGACCGGATGATCAAGGCCCGGTGTGGATTTGATGGACGAAGCGCAGGTTCACCGCCGTCTGCCCGCCGGCGCGCTTCGCCGGGTCGATCACATGCTGATCGAACACGAACAGCGAATCCTCGCCGCCGCCGGCCAGCCGGCGCTGCTCGCCGACGGCATGGACGTGCAGGTCGCCGCGATCGGCGTTGTAGGGTGTGACGGGCGCGAAGCTGGGATGGTCGGCCTCGAACCGATCGGCGACGACCCGATAGGCGCCGAGGTCGGGGATGGCGTCGGGAAAGAACCTGCGCACCGAACAGGCGTGGAAGGGCGGCAGCTCGAGGAACACGTAGAGGGTGCGGTCGCCGTCCTCCAGTTCCCACCCTCGGCCGGGATCGTCCACCAGCGTCACTTTCACCTGTTCGGGCGTGAGCGCAGTCGCGCCCTTGGCGGCCATCAGCTTGTCGACGCCGCCGTCGATCGGGAAGGTCTGGAGACAGACCTCGTCGTAGAGCGCCACCATGCGCGCGAGCGCCGCGTCGGGAGACGGGGGCGCTGGTTTCGGTACGACCGGCGTCGGCGTCGCCGCCGCTTGGAGCAGGATGGCCAGCAACGGCCCCGTCATCGTCATGTCTCGTCTCCCCCGATCCGGCAGGAGACTGCGCGAACCGGGGCGCCTCTGTCCAGCGCCCCGGCCCGATCCGGATCAGTCGAAGATTGCGCCCCAGCGGCGCTTGACGCGATCCTTCCACAGCCCGCGGTGATAGGCGTCGGACGCCAGCAGCGGCATCACCGACCCGGCTTCCGCGAACACCATCTGCTCGATGCCGGTGTTCACCTTGCCCCACGATGCCGCCTCCTGCAGCGTGGAGGAAGAACACGCGCCGTCGCGCACGTCGGCGACAGTGATCTGGATCGCATATTTGTGCACCTCGACGTCGTCATGGCCCAGGATCTCGGCGCAGACGACCGTGTCCTGGATGAAGTTCTTGGGCACGCCGCCGCCGATCATCAGCAGCCCGGTGGTGCCGGCCTTGATCTTGATGTCGGTCAGCTCGCGGAAGTCGGCGATCGAGTCGATCATCAGATAGGGCTTGCCCGCCTTCATCGCATCGACCTGATGCTTGACGAGGCCGAAGCCCGCCGACGAGTCGGTGAATGCCGGGCAGAAGATCGGCACGTCATGCTCATAGGCGAGCTTGACGAGGCTGTTCTCCTTCTTCCCGTGCAGGGTCAGATACTTGCCCATCTCCCTGATGAACGCACGCGAGCTATACGGCTTGGCCTCCAACGTCTCGGCGATCTCGAAGATCGTGTGATCGACGTGCTGGAGCTCCTCCTCGTCGATGTAGGTGTCGTAGATGCGATCGATCAGCAGCGAGCGCAGCGTGTCGTCGTCCCGCACCTCCAGCGCCTGATAATGTTTGTGGCCGAGCCCCTCGAAGAAATCCATGTCGACGATCGTCGCGCCGGTCGCGACGATGCCGTCGATCATGTTGTTGCGCAGCAGCTCGGCATAGAGGTCCATGCAGCCGGCCGCCGACGTCGAGCCGGCAACCACCAGGAAGATCGAGCAGTCGGGATCGGCGAGCATCTGGTTGTAGATGCCCGTCGCGCGCGCGAGGTCGCGGCTGGTGAAGCTCATCTTGTCCATCGCGTCGATGATCGGCCGCGCGTCAAACGAGCGGATGTCGACATGCTCGACCTGCTTGGACAGCAGCTCGCGCTTGCGGGTGTCGTTGGGGCGGATCGCGTCGCGCGTGGGGGTTTCGATCGTGGTGTCGGTCATCGGATGCTCCGGTCTACATGGCCGTGTCATCGGGGACGCGGCATACCCAGGCGCGCCATCTGGCACCTGAAATTGTATCGTCACCCCGACCTTGAGCCGGGGTCTCGCTTCCTTTCTCGCCGGTCGAAGAAGCGGGACCCCGGGTCAAGCCCCGGGGTGACGGTGAGCTTGCGGGTCGGACGTTACAGCTTGACGACGTTCGCCGCGATGCGGGCCGGTTCCTCGCCGTACAGCGTCGCCATCGGCTCGTCGGCAGCGACCACCGTCTCGTCCGAGCCGAAGCCGTTGAACGCGGTCCGCATCGCCGCGCCATAGGCGCCGAGCATCCCGATCTCGAGATAGTCGCCCGCCGCCACGTCCGCCGGCAACAGGAACGGCCCCGCCATATGGTCGAGGTCGTCGCACGTCGGCCCGTAGAAGCTGAACGCCACCAGCCTGGCGCGGCTTTCCTCGCCCCGCAGCAGCGTCACGGGAAAGCGCCAGCCGATGTGCGCCGCATCGAACAGCGCACCATACGCACCGTCATTGATGTAAAGCTCGTCCCCGCGCCGCTTCTCGACGCGCACCACGACCGAGCTGTACTCGGCGCACAGCGCGCGGCCCGGCTCGCACCACAGCTCGGACGAATAGGATACGGGCAGACTCTCGAACGCACGGCCGATCGTCTCGAAGTAGAGGTCGAGCGGCGGCGGCTCCATGCCGGGGTAGGTCGACGGGAAGCCGCCGCCCACATCCACAACGTCGACGGTGACGGCCGCTTCCACGATCGCCGCCCGCACGCGCTCCATCGCCTCGGCATAGGCCTGCGGGCTCATCGCCTGCGATCCGACGTGGAAGCAGATGCCGAGCGCGTCGGACGCCTGGCGCGCGGCCATCAGCAACGCCCTGGCCTCGCCCGGCGCGCAGCCGAACTTGGACGCGAGGCTGAGCTTAGCATGTTCGGACGACACGCGGAGCCGGACGCAGAGCGTCAGATCCTCGGCCGCACCCGATTCACTAGCAGTCGCGCGGACGATCTTCTCCAGCTCTTCCAGGCTGTCGAGGCTGAACACACGGACGCCATGGACGCGATACGCTTCCCCGATCGCCTCCTCCGCCTTCACGGGATGCATGAAGCACAAGGTCGCCCCCGGCAGCGTACGCGCGACCAGCCGCACCTCGGCGATTGAGGCCACGTCGTAATGCGTGATCCCGCTGTCCCAAAGCACATGCAGCAGCTCGGGCGACGGGTTCGCCTTCACCGCATACATCGAGCGTCCCGGGAACTTCTCCGCGAAGTACCGGGCCGCCCGCGCCGCGGCGTGGGGGCGTACCAGCGTGACCGGCAGAACCGGACGCTGGATGGCGATGTCGATGCCGCTCTCCACCCGGGGTTCGGGCGGAATGGCGATCGAGAGGGGCGCTAACCCCAACGCGCTAGGATGCTGGTGCAAATCAAGGGACCTCCAAGTGGCTCTCGCCGATCGTCAAAAAGCTGCCTTGCGGTTGGAAGTCCCATGGGGCAGCAAGTGCGGGAGATAGGGTCGCCCGCCCCCCCTGTAAAGCGGCGTTTTGCCCCCGGAGTGTGACCTGTGACGATCGTGCGACAACCCACCCGCGCCGGGGTCCGCGACGCGGCCGCCAAGATCGCGATCATCCTGCCGCCGACGCCGCTTTTCACGAGCGAGATCAATGGCGTGACGGTCGCGTTCAAGGCGGAATCGCTCCAGCCGGTCGGCGCGTTCAAGATCCGCGGCGCGTGGCACCGGCTGACCGCGCTCGACGATGCGGCGCGCCGGCGCGGCGTGGTCGCGTTCTCGAGCGGCAACCACGCGCAGGGCGTCGCCTGGGCGGCGAAGCGGCTGGGCATCCCCGCGACGATCGTGATGCCCGCCGACGCACCGCGTGCAAAGCTGGACGGCACGCTCGCGCTCGGCGCCGAGGTGGTGCGCTACGACCGGGCGACCGAGTCGCGCGAGGCGATCGCCGCCCGGCTGGCGGAGGCGCGGGGGGCCACGCTGGTGCCGAGCTTCGACGATCCCTGGGTGATCGAGGGGCAGGGCTCGACGGGGATCGAGGCGGCCCGGCAGATGGCGGCGGCGGGGCTGGACGCGCCCGCCCATGTCGTCGTGCCGTGCGGCGGCGGCGGATTGGCGGCCGGTATCGCGCTGGGGCTGGGCGACGCGCGGGTGACGGTGGTCGAGCCCGAGGGCTGGGACGACATGCGCCGCAGCCTTGAGGCCGGCTGGATCGAGCCGGTGGGCGACGCGCCGCCGCCGACCGCGTGCGACTCGCTGCAGACGATGCGGGTGTCGCCGCTGACGTTCGACGTGTTGTCGCGCCGGGGCGTCGAGGGCGTGGCGGTGAGCGAGGCGGAGACGGCGGCGGCGCAGCGCTGGGCGGCGGAGCGGCTGCGGCTGGTGGTGGAACCGGGCGGCGCGGTGGCGCTGGCGGCGGTGCTTGCCGGCCGGGTGCGCGCGGAGGCGGGGATGCTGGTGATCCTGTCGGGCGGGAACGTGGACCGGGCGGCGTATGCGCGGGTGCTGGCGGGGTGAGGGGAGTGCGCATTCTCCATCTCTCCCCCTCTCGTCACCCCGGCCTTGAGCCGGGGCCCCGCTTCCCTGGTCGGTGGAGAAGCGGGGCCCCGGGTCAAGCCCGGGGTGACGAGAAGTAATGGACACCCTCGCTCCCGCGCTCGCGATGCTTGCCACCTTCGCGCTCGCCGTCGTCGGCGCGCGGCTGGTGTGGCTCGGCACCGACCGACGCAAGGGCGTGCTGATGCTGGTGATGGCGGCCGTGCTGCTGGGCAATGTGGTGGTGTGGACGTTATGAGCGCCGGAGCGGTTCCAGGACGCAGGCCTCCCGATGAGCTAGTTGGCGTCCGCTTCAGAACGCGTCCCGAAAACCTGCAACAGGCGCTCGCATCTTTTGCCGCGGCCGGCTTCGAGCCGATCTTTATCGACTATACGTCCGAGCTTGGCCCGAGCATTTGGTTCGGGAAAACGAGTGAGGAGGCGCTGGCCCGCTTGATTTCGGCATTCCGGCAGGAATGGTCAGCAATCCACGCGATCCTCGTTGGCGATCGTTTGCCATTCACGACCCGCCATGAGGACTAGCAACCGCCGCGGCGAAGCCGCGTCGTCAGACGGCGCTTGAGCGCCGCTGGCCGGGCTGGCCAAGCTGCACGGATTAGCTGGCGCTAATCCGACGCGGTCTGCCTCACCGTATCGGCGAGTCAGGCGCTAGCCGCATGTCCAAGTACTTATCGACCGACCCCATCAACTGCGGCATCTCGTGCTCGAAGAAGTGGTTGGCCTTCGGGATCGTGTCGTGATGGATGGTGATGTGCTTCTGCGTGCGCAGCTTGTCGACCAGCTTCTGCGTCGCGGCAGGCGTCACCACCTCGTCGTTGGCGCCCTGGATGATGATGCCGCTCGCCGGGCAGGGCGCGAGGAAGGTGAAGTCGAACATGTTGGCGGGCGGCGCGATCGAGATGAAGCCGCGGATCTCCGGCCGGCGCATCAGCAACTGCATCCCGATCCACGCGCCGAAGCCGAAGCCCGCGACCCAGGTCGTCTGCGCCTCGGGGTGGAAGCTCTGCACCCAGTCGAGCGCGCTGGCCGCGTCGGACAGTTCGCCGACGCCGTTGTCGAACACGCCCTGGCTCTTGCCGACGCCGCGGAAGTTGAAGCGCAATGTCGCAAAACCGCGGCGCTGGAACGTCTTGTAGAGCTCCTGCACGATGCGGTTGTTCATCGTGCCGCCCGACGAGGGATGCGGGTGGAGGATCATCGCGACCGGCGCGCGCGGGCGCGGAGCGGGGGCGAAGCGCCCCTCCAGGCGACCTTCGGGGCCGGGGAAGATGACTTCGGGCATGGGGGGTCGCCGATCGTGTGAGGGCGCGGGTGGAGCGCGCGGGATGGCGCGCTATATAGGCGGAGCGCTCCCCCGCGCAATTGGAACGCTGGCGTGACCAATCGTCTCTACCTTGACCATGCCGCCACGACGCCGATGATGGCCGCCGCGCGCTCGGCGGTGGCGGAGGGCATGACGCGCTGGGCCAACCCCTCGTCGCCGCATGCGGAGGGCCGCGCGGCGCGGGCGGCGCTGGAGGCGGCGCGGGCGGCGATCGGGGCGGCTTATGGCTGGCGCGGTGACGTGATCCTGACGAGCGGCGCGAGCGAATCGCTGGCGATCGCGCTCGGTCGGACGGGAGCGAGCCGCCGGCTGGTGAGCGCGGTGGAGCATGACGCGGTGCTGCGGGCGGCGCCGGGGGCGGAGGTGTTGGGGGTCACGACCCAGGGCCTTCTACCCCCCTCTTCCGTTCATGCTGAGCTTGTCGAAGCACCTGCCCCTGGATCATGTCCTTCGACAGGCTCAGGACGAACGGAGGAGGGAACCGATTTTCTGACTGGACGGGAGGGTTGCGCTCTCGTCTGCGTTCAGTGGGCGAACAGCGAGACCGGTGTCCGCCAGCCCATCGCCGCCATCGCCGACGCCGTCCACGCGGCGGGCGCGCTGCTGCTGGTCGACGCGGCGCAGATGCCCGCGGGGGCGGACCCGAACGTCGCCGCTCACGCCGACTTCGTCGCCCTGTCCGCGCACAAGCGCGGTGGCCCGCCCGGCGTCGGCGCGCTGCTGGTGCGCGATCTGGCGACGCTCAGCGCGACCGGCGGGCAGGAGCGCGGCTATCGTCCGGGGACGGAGAACCTGCCCGGCGCACTCGGTTATGCCGCCGCGCTCGCCGAGCCCGAGCCGCTGGAGGGCTGGGCGGCGCTCCGCGCGCGGCTCGACGATGCGTTGACGCGGTCGGGCGGGCTGGTGGTGGCGGGCGGCAGCCCCCGACATCCCGCGATCGGATCGTACCGGATGCCGGGCGTCGCGCAGGCCGCCCAGCTGATCCGCTTCGACCTCGCCGGCATCGCGGTATCGGCGGGCAGCGCCTGTTCGTCGGGCAGCCTCAAGCCCAGCCATGTCCTGTCCGCGATGGGCTGGAGCGAGGGGGCCGCGCGCGAGGTGGTGCGGATCAGCTTCGGCCGCGACACGGGCGAGGCCGACGTCGACCGCGCGATCGCCGCGTGGCGCGACATCGCTCGCGCCGCGCGGCGGATCGCCGCATGACCTACCTCGACTATCAGGCGACGACCCCGCTCGCGCCCGAGGCGCTCGACGCCATGCTGCCGTGGCTGCGCGCCGATCAGCCTTGGAGCCACGCCAACCCGCACTCGGCGCACCGCGAGGGCCGGCGCGCGAAGGCGGCGGTCGAGGTCGCGCGCGAGCAGGTGGCGGCGTTGCTGCCGCCGGGCGGCCGGTTGGTGTTCACCAGCGGTGCGACCGAGGCGCTCAACTGGGCGATCAAGGGCAGCACCGGTCGGGTCGTGACTGTGGCGACCGAACATGCGGCGGTGCTGGACACGGTGGCATCAGAGGCGCGGCGCGGGCGGGCGGTCTCGATCCTGCCGGTCGGAAGCAACGGACTGGTCGACCATCGTCACCAGGCCGACGGGGAGGGAAGGACCGGCCTCGTCGCGGCGATGCTGGTGAACAACGAGATCGGCGTCGTCCAGCCGGTCGCCGCGTTGGCGGAGGCGGCGCATGGCGTCGGCGCGCTGTTCCTGTGCGACGCGGTCCAGGGCTATGGCCGCGTGCCGATCCCGCCGACCGTCGACCTCGTCGCCGTATCGGCCCACAAGATATTCGGGCCTAAGGGCGTCGGCGTGCTTTGGATCAGGCACGGTGTCGCGCTTGAGCCGCTGGTCCACGGTGGCGATCAGGAGGGCGGCCGATCGGGCACCCTCTCCCCGGCATTATGCGCCGGGTTCGGCGCGGCGGCGGGGCTGATGGCGGCGCAGGCCGACTCGGACGCCGTCCACGTCGAGCGGCTGTGGCGGTCGGCGCGCGACACTCTTGGCCCGGACTGGATCGTCAACGGCTCGGACGAGCAGCGCTATCACGGCAACCTCAACGTCCGGCTGCCCGGTCTCGACGTCGCCCGCCTCATGAGCGACCTGCGCGATCTCGCCTTTTCCGCCGGCTCCGCCTGCGCCAGCGGATCGGGGCGGCCGAGCCATGTGCTGCGCGCGATCGGGCTGACCGACGCGGAGGCGCGATCGTCGATCCGGCTTGGCTTCGGGCGCTACACAACGCAGTACGAGCTGGTGGAGGCGATCGGGCGGATCGATGCGGCGGCACGCGCGCAGCGGCGCGTGGCGGCATGAGGCTGTCGTTCGTCAGGCCCGACGGCAGCGTGGTTCCTGCGGAGGGTCGTGTGGGAGAGCGGCTGCTCGACGCCGCCCAGCGCGCCGGCCTGCCGCTGGAGGGGACGTGCAACGGCTTCATGGCGTGCGGTACCTGCCACGTGATGCTGCCCGAGGGCACGCCGGTCCCCCCGCCGACGGGCGAGGAGGAGGACATGGTCGACCTGCTGCCGGATGCCACCCGCCGCAGCCGGCTGTCGTGCCAGATCGTGCTGGATGCGGGGCTGGGCGGCGTGGTCGTGACGGTACCGGCGGCGTGACCTCGACATGACGCTAGGCTGCACGACGGGTTCAGGAACGCGTCAGCGGCCCTGTCTCATCTAGGGGTCAGCCCGGATGGTCCGGGCGATCAGAGGAGCTTTCCCATGAAGATCGCCATCATCGCCGCCGGCCTCGCGCTCGCAGGCGGGCTCGGCGCCGCTGCGCCGGCCGAGGCGCAGTATAACGGCGGCTACGGCCACGACGCCGGCCATAACGGCGGCGGCTACCATGGCGGCGGCTATCACGGCGGCGGCTATGTGCGCGGCGGGTACGGCCATGGCGGCTATGGATACCGTCATTACGGCTATCGCGGCTATGGCCCGCGCTACGGCTACCATCACCGGCGGGTGATCTGCACCTATCACCACGGCTTCCGCCGCTGCTTCCGGCCTTACTGATCCCGTCTTCGATCGATCCAACCATTAGCTCAAAGGAACCTGTAATGAAGATCCTGTCCCTCGCCATTGCCGGCCTCTTCGCGCTGACGGCGCTCGCCCCGATCGCCGCGTCCGCGCAGACCCGCGTCGTCGAGACCCGCACCGTCACCCGCACCCACACGGGCCCGGCGTTCCGGCATCCCAGCCGGACCGTTTGCCACGTCGAGCGCCACGGCCCGCGCCACGTCCGTGTCTGCCGCACGGTGACCTACTGAGGCATGCGGCCCGGGATGGTCCACCGTCCCGGGCTTGACCCGCGCCGCCCGGCTCCGGCATAGAGTGATCGGGAGTCGGGCGGACGTGGTCGTCGCCAACCCGGTCAGGTCCGGAAGGAAGCAGCCGCAACGATTTCGCCGCGGGTCGTCCGGCTCTCACCCAGAAAAGACCAAGCCCTGCGCAGCAAGCTGCCCGGACTTGGTCTTTTCTGTGCGGCTAGCAGCGTTACAGCGCCGACCGACCGCGCAGCTTGCTGCGACGCCCGTTATTCCTTCGCGCTGACCAACGCCTTCGACACGCCGCGCTCCGCCGCCTATATCGGCCTTGGATGTCCGATTTCCTCGCCCTCGACGAACCACCCCAGCCGGCGAAGCCGGAGACGATGACGCTCGCCAAGCCCGAGGCGTATCGCGTCCTCGCGCGCAAGTATCGGCCGCAGACCTTTTCGCAGCTGATCGGCCAGGATGCGATGGTCACCACATTGGGCAACGCGATCAGGCGTGGCCGGCTGGCGCACGCGTTCCTGCTCACCGGCGTGCGCGGCGTCGGCAAAACCAGCACCGCGCGGCTGGTGGCCAAGGCGCTCAACTGCATCGGCCCGGACGGGCAGGGCGGGCCGACGATCGACCCGTGCGGGATGTGCGAGCCGTGCCGCGCGATCGCGGAGGGGCGGCATATCGACGTGATCGAGATCGACGCCGCCAGCCACAACGGCGTCGACGACATCCGCGAGATCACCGACGCCACGCGCTACGCCGCCGTATCGGCGCGCTTCAAGATCTACATCGTGGACGAGGTCCACATGCTGTCCAAGCCCGCGTTCAACGCGCTGCTGAAGACGCTGGAGGAGCCGCCCGCGCATGTGAAGTTCCTGCTGGCGACGACGGAGGTGAACAAGGTGCCGGTGACGGTGCTGTCGCGCTGTCAGCGGTTCGACCTGCGCCGCATCCCCGCCGACAAGCTCGCCGCGCATTTCGCCGACGTGTGCGCGAAGGAAGGCGCAGCCGCCGAGCCCGAGGCGCTGGCGCTGATCGCACGGGCGGCGGAAGGATCGGCGCGCGACGGGCTGTCAATCCTCGACCAGGCGATCGCGCATGCAGGCATCGAAGGCGGGGCTGTCACGGCGGATGCAGTGCGCGACATGCTGGGCCTGTCCGATCGCGGTGCGGTGCGCGAGTTGATGGCGCGGCTGCTGGCGGGCGACACGGTCCCGGCGCTGGCGGCGCTGCGTCGGCAATATGATCTGGGCGTCGATCCGCTCGCGGTGCTGCGCGCGCTGCTGGAGCTGGTGCATGGCGTGACGCTCGCCAAGGTCGGAACGCCCGCCGATCTCGCGCAGCCGGCGGAGGAGCGCGCGGCGCTGGTCGAGTGGTCGGGCGCGCTATCGTTCGCGCAGCTCCACCGGCTGTGGCAGTTGTTCCTCAAGGGCCATGACGAGGTCGCGCGCGCGGCGATGCCGATCGAGGCGGCGGAGATGGCGCTGCTGCGGGCGATCCATGCCTCGTCGTTGCCCGATCCGGGCGAGCTGGCGAAGGCGTTCGCAAACGGTGGCGTGCCTGCGACCGCTCCCGTGGCAGCCCCCGTCCAGGCAACGCCGCCGGTTCCAGCGCCCACCCCGGTAGCGGCCGCATCCAAGGCGCCCGACTACCCCGCCGACTTCGCCGCGCTGGTGGCGGCGTTGGAGGCCGGCGGATCGCTGGGCCTCGCGATCCGGCTGAAGGGCGCGAGCGTCGTGCGCTACGAGCCGCCCGAGCTGGTGATGAGCGGCGCGCGGCCGATGTCGGCGGACACGCTTGCGGAGCTGAATGCCGCGCTCAAGACGCTGTCGGGCCGCGCGTGGAAGCTGTCGTTCGCCGATCAGCCCGGTGCGCCGACGCTGAAGGAACAGGAGGACGCCGGCCGCGACGCGGAACGACAGGCGGTGCTGGACAGTCCCCTCGTCAAGGCGGCATTGGCGGCGTTCCCCGACGCCGAACTCGAAGGCTGGAGCCCGAAAAGGAGCATATCGTGAAGAACCTCGACGAGATCATGGCCATGGCGCAGAACGTCCAGGCCGAACTGGAGAAGGCGCAGGCGAACCTCGACACGATCGAGGTCGAGGGCGCGGCCGGTGGCGGGCTGGTGAAGGTGAAAGCGTCGGCCAAGGGACGCATCGTCTCGGTCGACATCGACCCCTCGCTGCTGCAGCCGTCGGAGAAGCAGATGGTGGAGGACCTCGTCGTCGCCGCGTTCAACGACGCGCGCGCGAAGGCGGACGCGGTGTCGAGCCAGGAGATGGGCAAGATGACCAGCGGCCTGGCGCTGCCGCCGGGATTCCAGCTGCCGTTCTGAGCGCCGGTTCCGATGACCCGACTTTCGTCACCCCGGTCTTGAGCCGGGGTCCGCTACTCCGGCCGTGAGAAGAAGCGGGACCCCGGGTCAAGCCCGGGGTGACGAAGGGGCCTACCGCAGGCACGCGTCCAGCCCGTTGCCGCGCACCACGCCCACATAGCGCGCCAGCACATTGCCGTGGCGGCGCACGAAGCCGTGCGGGTCCACCGCCGCGCGTTTCTTGGGCAGCGGGAGGATCGCGGCGATCCGCGCGGCCTCGGTCGGCGACAATCGTCCGGCGCCATGCCCGAAATAGCGTTCCGACGCCGCCTGCACGCCATAGGTGCCGATACCCGTCTCGGCGAGGTTGAGGTACACCTCCATGATCCGCCGCTTGCCCCAGATCGCCTCGATCAGCACGGTGAACCAGGCCTCCAGCCCCTTGCGAACATAGCCGCCGCCCTGGAACAGGAACGCGTTCTTCGCGGTCTGCTGGCTGATCGTGGAGCCGCCGCGGATGCGACCGCCATGCGCATTCCGCTCCGCCGCCTTCTCGATCGCGCGGATGTCAAAACCGTGGTGCAGGCAGAAGCGCGCGTCCTCCCCCGCGATCGCCGCGCGGGCCATGTTGGGATCGATGCTGTCGAGCGATGCCCAATCCTTGGTGACTGACCGGCCCGCCAGACGATCGCGCAGCATGGTGAAGGTATAGGGCGGCGGCACGACGCGGTAGATGGCGACCCACACGACGCTGACGACGACGAAGCCGAGCAACAGCTTGCAGACGAGGCGGAGCAGCCGGCCGATCATCGCGCGATGCTAGCGCACGGCGGCGGTGGTGGCCAACAGCGTTCGCGCGGCGGCGACGCCGGTCTCGTAGGCGCCATGCGCGGTGGAGAAGTCCGCGCGCGAACAGGCCTCGCCCGCGAAGAACAGCCGTCCGTCGACCGGCTCCGCCAGCACCGCGCGCTGCCCCGCCGCGCCGACGCGCGCGTGGCTGTAGCTGCCGCCGATCAGCGGATCGGCCCGCCAGCGTGTCCGCGCGAGCGGGCTGAAGCGCCAGTCGCGGCCGAGCAACCCCTCCAGCTCGCCGACCGCGAACGCCGCCGCTCCCGCGTCGCTCTCGCGCTCCAGCATCTCCGCGCAGTCGCCGCCCACGAACACCTCGACCAGCGGTGCGCCGAAGGGCGACAGGCGATAGCTGGCGGTGCAGGCGCTGTGCGGGTCGCCGATCAGGTGCGCGTTGGGCGGGAAGGCGGGGCCGTCGACGGCGAGGAATATCTTGTCAGCGAGACCAAGCGGCAACGCATCGGCGGCGGCCTGCTTGTGGGCGAGCGGCGGATCGAAGGCCACATCGCCGCGTGCCAGCACCGAGGTCGGCAGCGCGACGACGACGGCATCGGTCTCGATCGTGCCAGCGTCCGTCTCCACCCGGATCGTGCGTCCGCGATGGTCGATGCGTCGTACGCACGTGTTAAGGCGCACCGGCAGAACTGCGGCATGGCGCGTCACGAGCGTGCCATAGCCTTCGACCACCGCCCAATTGTCGTCGGTCGACGCATCCTCATAGGCCGCCCAGTCATGCAGCGACACGTCGGCAAGCCGCGCGCCGTTCGCATAGCCGGAGATCGCGTCGAGCAACGGCCGCCAAGACCCCGGCGCGACCGCGTCGGCGAGCGGCCGGTCGGGGCCGAGAAGCAGCCGGTGCGCTTCTGCGTCCATCGCGTCCGATGCCGCGCCGAATGCCTTCTGGTCGGCGGCGGAGAAGCCCAGGCCACGCCATTGCTCGCCCCATCCCGGGGGCGTACGATCTACCGTCAGGCTATGTGCCTGCGCCAGCCCGGTCCACGGGTTGCGCTGCGCCGAGTGGAGCCAGCCGCAGCCGCAATCCATCGCGATCGATCGGCCGTGCACGTCCAGCGTCACCGTATGCGCCCGGCCGCCAAGCCGATCCTTCGCCTCCAGCAGCAACACGTCGCGACCCGCGTCGTGCAACATGCGAGCCGCGGCGATGCCGGCCGCGCCGCCGCCGATCACGACGACGTCGCGGCCGCTTCCCGTCATCAGCGCGTCAAGCGGCGAGCAGGCGCTTCTCGCCGGCGATCCGCATCATCGCCTTCTGCAGCTTCTCGAACGCGCGCACCTCGATCTGGCGGACCCGCTCGCGCGACACGCCATAGACCTGGCTCAGCTCCTCCAGCGTCTTGGGGTCGTCGGTCAGCCGCCGCTCGGTCAGGATGTGCTTCTCTCTGTCGTTAAGGTCGTCCATCGCGTTGACGAGCATGCCGTGGCGGACGTCGGCTTCCTGCGTCTCGGCGACCGTCTGGTCCTGGAGCGGCGCGCTGTCCTGGAGCCAGTCCTGCCACTGGCCCTCGCCGTCCTCGTTCATCGAGACGTTGAGGCTGGTGTCGCCGCCCATCGCCATGCGGCGGTTCATCGAGACGACGTCGTTCTCGGTCACGCCGAGATCGGTCGCGATCTTCGCCACATTCTCCGGAGACAAGTCGCCGTCCTCGAACGCGTCGAGCTTGGACTTCATGCGGCGCAGGTTGAAGAACAATTTCTTCTGCGCCGCCGTCGTGCCCATCTTCACCAGCGACCATGACCGCAGGATATACTCCTGGATCGACGCCCTGATCCACCACATAGCATAAGTGGCGAGGCGGAAGCCGCGATCGGGCTCGAACTTCTTCACGCCCTGCATCAGGCCGATGTTGCCTTCGGAGATCAACTCGGACGTCGGCAGGCCATAACCGCGGTAGCCCATCGCGATCTTCGCCACGAGCCGGAGGTGCGAGGTGACGAGCTGCGCCGCCGCATCCGTGTCGCCATGTTCCTGGAACCGCTTGGCGAGCATGAACTCCTGCTCGGGCTGGAGCAGCGGGAACTTGCGGATCTCGGAAAGATAGCGGTTGAGCCCGGCCTCGCTGCCGAGCGTCGGGATCGTCGCGGGGACGTTGCTCTTGGCCATGATCGGAAGACTCCCTTTTCCTGCCGCCGCGCCGGGCCCTGCAAGGGCCGCTCCGCGTCGAGCGCCTATATCGAAAGATGTCTGAACAGCGCCTGCATGTCTGCCGGCAGGTCGCTGTCGAAAGCCACGTCCTCGCCCGTCACCGGATGAGTGAACCCCAGCCTCGCGGCATGCAAGGCCTGTCGTCGGAAACCCAACATCTCCAGCAACGCGTGGTGGTCCGATCGGGTCCGGCCATAGACGGGATCGCCGACCAAAGGATGGCCAAGCGAACCCATGTGTACGCGCACCTGGTGCGTGCGGCCGGTCTCGAGTCGGCACGCGACCAGCGCCGCGCCGCACAGCCGTTCCTTCACGGCATAGTGCGTCACCGCGCGTTTGCCGCTCGGCACGATCGCGACCTTCTTGCGGTCGCGAGGGCTACGGGCGAGCGGGGCGTCGACGCTGCCCGTCGCGGGCACCGGCACGCCCGAAGTGATCGCAAGGTAACGCCGGTCGATGCTGTGATCGTGGAACTGCCGCGCCAGGCCTTCGTGCGCGCGGTCGGTCTTGGCGGCGACCATCAGCCCGGACGTGTCCTTGTCGATCCGGTGGACGATGCCCGGCCGCGCGACCCCGCCGATGCCGCTCAATCGCCCCGCGCAATGGTGGAGCAGCGCGTTGACGAGCGTGCCGTCGAGGTTGCCCGCCGCCGGATGGACGACCAGCCCGGCCTGCTTGTCGATCACCAGCAGATGCTCGTCCTCGAACACGATGGTGAGCGGGATGTCCTGCGCCGCCGCGTCCGCCGGTTCGGGGTCGGGCACCGCGACCTCGAAGACGTCGCCGGCCGCCGCCGCGCGCGCCGGATCGCGAGTGGGGACGCCGTCGCGGGTCACCCGGCCCGACGAGATCAGCGCCTTCAGCCGTTCCCGCGACACCGCCGGCACCGCATCCGCCAGCGCGCGGTCCAGTCGCCAGCCATGGGCGGTGGGTGCGATCGTCGCTTGTATGATCGAGACCCCCCGGTCCATTGCCTCTGCAACATGGGAACCACACTCGAGATCGCAAGCGCGGTCCTCGACGCGATCGTCGCCGAGGCGGCGGGCTCGCCGGTCGAGATCTGCGGGCTGTTGTTCGGCGACGATGCGCGGATCGTGGAGCGGCGACGCTGCCGCAACGTCGCCGCAGAGCCGGCGGTGGCGTTCGAGATCGATCCGGCCGCGCTGCTCGCCGCGCATCGCGCGATGCGTCGTGGCGGCCTGAGGCTGGTCGGCTGCTACCACTCGCACCCGTCGGGCACGCCGGAGCCCTCCGCCCGTGACGCCGCCGCCGCCGCGCCGGACGGATGGTTCTGGCTGATCGCCACGACGCGCGCCGTCGGCGCCTGGCGCGCCGTCGAGCGGGGGCAACAGCATGGCCGTTTCGACCCGGTCGCGATCGAGCGCGTTTAAGCGGTTGTCCGCCCGGCCGCGCATCGCCACAACGGAAGCCCTGTCCGAAAGTTTTCCATGACCACCAGCGCCGTCGATTTCGCAAGCCTGCTCTGCTCGCGCCTGTGCCACGATCTCCTCTCGCCGGTGGGGGCGCTCAACAACGGGCTGGAACTGCTCGCTGACGAGACCGACCCCGCGATGCGCGCGCGCTGCATGGAATTGCTCGCCGAAAGCGCGCGCACCTCGGCGGCGAAGCTCAAGTTCTTCCGGCTGGCGTTCGGTGCCGCCGGCGGGTTCGGCGACACGGTGGACGCGCACGAGGCGCGATCGGCGCTCGAAGGCCTGCTCGCCGGCAACAAGCGGCTGGCGCTCGGCTGGCTGGTGGAGGAGGACACGCTGCCCAAGCCCGCCGCCAAGGTGCTGCTGAACCTCGGGATGATCGCGGGCGATGCGCTGATCCGCGGCGGCCGGCTGGACGTCGGGGCCGAGCAGGGGGACTCGACCGGGCCGGGCAGGGGATCGCTGGAAGTCGTGCTCCGCGCGCAGGGACCGCGACTGGTGCTCGATCCCGCATTGCGCGACGCGCTGACCGGCGGCGAGGCGGCGGCAGAGGTCACCGCGCGCACCGCGGCCGCGCACCTGGTTCACGCGCTGGTGACGGCGGCGGGCGGGCGCGTCCAGGTCGATGCGGGCGAGGAGGGGGTGCTGCTCTTCGGCGCGACCTTCCCGGCGGCGGTCCCGATGGCGGCTCCGGTGGCGGCGCGCACCTAACCACCCGTTAACCGGCCTGCGTCATGGTCGCGCACCATGGACGAATTGCTGCAGGAGTTTATCGCCGAGACGCGCGAGACGCTGGACGCGATCTCGGGCGAGATCGTCGCGTGGGAGGCGGCCCCGGCCGACAAGGCCCGGCTCGATGCGATCTTCCGCTTCGTCCACACGGTGAAGGGAAGCTGCGGCTTCCTCGACCTGCCGCGGCTCGCGCGGCTCAGCCACGCGGCCGAGGACGTGTTGGCGGCGGTGCGCTTGGGCGAGCGATGGCCCGATACCGCGACCGTCGACGCGGTGCTGGCGATCATCGACCGGATCGGCGAGATCGTCGAGGCGATCGACGCGGGCCTGACGCTCGACGACACCGGTGACGACCTGCTGATCGCTGCGCTGGACGGCAAGGGTCCGATGCCCGGGCCCGTCCCCGAAGACGCGCCGCGGCCGGCCGGCAAGCCTGGCGCCGTCGCGCCATCCGCCCGCGCCGTCACGCGCAGCGTGCGGCTGAACGTCGACCTGCTCGACCGGATGATGAGCGGCATGTCCGACATGGTGCTCGCGCGCAACGAGCTGGCGCGCAAGCTGCGCGACGACGCCGATCCGCGGCTGGAGGCGGCGCTGGAGCGGCTGTCCGCGAGCGTCGTCGACATGCGCGAGACGGTGACGCGCACGCGGATGCAGACGATCGACGCGCTGTTCTCGCCACTGCCGCGCATGGTGCGCGACACCGCCGCCAGCCTGGGCAAGACCGTGTCGCTCGCGATCGACGGATCGGACGTCGAGCTCGACCGCGAGATGGTGGAGGTGATGCGAGACCCACTCGTCCACCTGATCCGCAACGCGATCGACCATGGGATCGAATCACCGGCGGAGCGGCGGCTGGCGGGCAAGCCGGACGCCGGCCGCCTCGTCGTGTCGGCGCGCCAGTCGGGCAACCAGATCATCATCGACATCGCCGACGACGGCCGCGGCATCGACACCGATCGGCTGGTCGCCAAGCTGTCGGCGCAGCCCGGCCAGGACGCGGCCGCGCTGCGGCAGCTGACGGAGGCGGCGCGGCTGGAGCTGATCTTCCACCCCGGTCTGTCGAGCAAGGACGAGGCGACCGCCATCTCCGGGCGCGGCGTGGGCATGGACGTGGTCCGCGCCAACGTCGAGCAGGTCGGCGGCCGGATCGAGCTCGCCAACGCGCCGGGCCGCGGGCTGACGGTCGGCATCCACGTGCCGTTGACGCTGTCGATCATCCCGGCGGTGATCGTCGGCATCGCCGGCCAGCGGTTCGCGATCCCGCGCCAGACGATCGGCGAGATCGTGACGACGCAGGGCGAGAAGATCCGTGTCCAGCAGCTCGGCGACGCGCAGGTCGCGACCGTGCGCGATCGGCGCATGCCGCTGATCGACCTGGGCATCACGCTGGGACTGGCGGCGGCCGAGCGGCGGATGCTGGTGGTGCTGGACCTGCGCGGCGGCAGCTATGCGCTCGGCGTCGACACGGTGTTCGATACCGAGGAGCTGGTCGTCAAGCCGTCCGCGCCATCGGTCATGGCGGTCGGCATCTATGCGGGGCAGACGCTCCCCGACAGCGGGCTGCCGATGCTGCTGCTCGACGCGGGCGGGATCGCCGAGAAGGCGGGGCTGGTGTTCGCGCCCGAGGTGCCGCAGCCCGCGACCATCGAGGCCGAACAGGCCCGCGGCGTCGAGGCGCTGCTGTTCGTCGACCTGAACGGGGAGCGCCGCGCCATCCCGCTCGCGATGGTGGACCGCATCCAGCAGGTGCCGACCGAGACCATCCGCCGCAGCGGCGGCCGGCTGCGCATGACGGTGGACGGGGGCACCGTGCCGATCGTCGCGACCGGCGCGATCGGCGATCGCGCGCTGGTCGCGGTGCTGCGGCTGCACGACGATCGATCGGGCCTGGGTTATGCGATCGGCGAGGCGCTCGACATCGTGACGCTGCCGCCGGTGCTCGCGCCCGCCGCGGCGCCGGGCATCGTCGCCGGCGTGGCGGTGATCGACGGCGACCAGATCGAGGTGGTGGACCCGTTCTGGATCTTCGCCGACGCCGCCGCCGGCGCGGCCGCCATCCCATCGCCGGCGGACGCCGCGCCGCTGTGCCTGCTGCAACCCGATGCCGGCGGTTGGCTCGAAGGCTTCCTGCGGCCGATGCTGGAGGGCGCGGGCTATCGCGTCGCGACGCAAGGCGCGGCGGGCGAGGTCGCGGACATCGCGCTCGTCCTGGATGGAGAGCCGGCCTGGGCCGCGGCCGCCGGCGCGCCGCTGCTGACGCTCGCGCGCGATCCCGGCGGGAGCGGCGGCGCCGTCTATCGCTACGATCGCGCGGGTGTGCTGGCGGCGATCGCGCAACGGCTGGGGAGGGCCGCCTGAATGCTTTACCTGCTCGCCCGCATGGCGGACCGCGCCGTCGCCATCTCCGCCGACCAGGTCGAATCCGTCGTCGACATCGGGCCGCTCGTCCCGGTGCCGGGCGCCCCGTGCGAGGTCGAGGGGCTGGCCGCGTTGCGCAGCCGGGTGATGACCGTGATCGGCTCGCGCGCCGCGCTCGGCGCCGTCGACCGCGCCGCGCGCGCGCCGCGTGCCGTCGTCTCGCTGATCGACGGCCACCGCTATGCGATCCTGGTCGATTCGCTGGAGGACGTCGCCGCCTTCGAGTGCCGGCCGCTACCGCCCGGACTAGCGCTGGGCGGGCGCTGGGCCGCCGTCGCGCGCGGGCTGGTGGAGGTCGACGGGGAGGCGGTGGTGGCCGTCGATCTGCGTGCGCTGGTGCCGGGCCTGTCGCCCTCGACGGTCGCCGCGGTCGGCTGATCGCGTTCTTTTCCCCGATTAACCCGGTGCTTACGCCTGCTGCCGCAGGACGGGGCATCACAGCAAGCCGGATCACCGCCACCATGAAAACCTGCCTCGTCGTCGACGACTCCAAGGTGATCCGCAAGGTCGCCCGGCACATCCTCGAAACGCTCGACTATACGGTCCGCGAGGCGTGCGACGGCCGCGAGGCGATGGACAGCTGCCTCGTCGACGTGCCGGACGTGATCCTGCTCGACTGGAACATGCCGGTGATGAGCGGCATGGATTTCCTGCGCGCACTGCGCGAGACGTCGCTCGCCACGCGCCCCAAGGTCGTGTTCTGCACGACGGAGAACGGGATCGCGCACATCCGCGCGGCGATCGAGGCGGGCGCCGACGAATATGTCATGAAGCCGTTCGATCGCGACACGCTGGAAAGCAAGCTCCAGATCGTCGGCGCGGCCTGAGCCTCCGCCCGTGTCGGCCGAGCCAGCGATCGCGGCGGCGCCTGCCGGGCCGCCCTGCATCTTGCCCAGCATATTGCCGCGCATCCTGATCGTCGACGATTCGGCGGTGGCGCGCGCGGTGATCGCCCGCGCGATCGCGGAGGCGGGATGTTTCGAGCTTGCCGGCGCGGTGCCGCACGCCGCCGCCGCGCGCGCGCTGCTGGCACGCGAGCGGGTCGATGCGATCCTGCTCGACATCGAGATGCCGGGCGTCGACGGGCTGACCGCGCTGCCCGACCTCGTGCTCGCCTCGCACGGGGCGCGGGTGATCGTGGTGTCCTCCGTCTGCGCGGAGGGCGGGGCGGCGACGATCCAGGCGCTCGCGCTGGGCGCGGCCGACACGCTGGCGAAACCGCAACCGGGCATCTCCCACGCTCGCTTCGCTGCGATGCTGGTCGAGAAGCTGGTCCGCCTGACCGCGCATGACGACGCGCCGACCGCGCCGCCGCCGCCGATCCCAAGGCCGGTCGCCCCCGCGAGCGAGGCGCGACGGTACGACCTCATCGCGATCGGCGCGTCGACCGGCGGCATCCACGCGCTCGGGCAATTGCTGCGCGCGGTGCCGGCGAGTTTCACGACGCCGATCCTCATCACCCAGCATCTGCCGACCACCTTCATGCCCTTCTTCGCCGCGCAGGTGGCGGTGCTCGCCAGCCGGCCGTGCGACGTCGCGACGGAGCGGATGCGGCTGCGGCCATCGCGGATCGTCGTCGCGCCCGGCGACGCGCATGTGCGCTGCGTGGCGCTGGGCGACGGCGGCGTCGCGGTGCGGCTGTCGACCGACCCCGCGCCGAGCGGCTGCCTCCCGTCGGTGGACGTGATGTTCGACTCGATCGCCACGGCCTGCGGGCCGCGGGCGCTGGCGGTGGTGCTGAGCGGCATGGGCCGCGACGGCGCGATCGGTGCGCGCGCGCTCGTCGAGGCGGGCGGCGACCTCGTGGTGCAGGACCGCGAGTCGTCCGTCATCTGGGGAATGCCCGGCGCGGTCGCGACCGCGGGGCTCGCCCACGCCATCCTGGCCCCCGACGCGATCGGGCAGTTGATCGCCAGCCGTCGGAGCCCGCGATGACCGAGCCTGCTTCCGTCCCCACCGGCGGTGTCGTGCCCAGCGGCGCGCATGCGGTGTTCGCCGCGTTGCTGGAGGCGCGCACCGGCCAGTCGCTCGGGCATAATCGCGCCTGGCGGCTGGAGACGGCGCTGTGCCCGATGATGCGGGAGCATGATTGCGACACGCTGGATGCGCTCGCGCTCCTGCTGCTCTCTGGCCGGCATCCCGGCATCGCCGACCGCGCGGTCGAGGTGCTGCTCAATGGGGAGACGTCGTTCTTCCGCGATCCCGGCGTCTTCGCGATGGTGGCGGACGCGATCGCCGCGTCGGCAGCGGGGCGCCCGCGCCTGTGGTGCGCCGGCTGTTCCACCGGCCAGGAGCCGCTGTCGCTCGCGATGCTGTTCGCCGAGCGCGGCGGCGACATGCCGGAGATCGTCGCGACCGACTGGTCCGACCCGGCGATCGCCCGCGCGCGGGCGGGCCGCTTCAATCAGTTCGAGATCCAGCGCGGGCTGTCGGCGGCCCGCATGATCCGCTGGTTCGACGAGGCGGGCGGCGCGCATGCCGGGGACTGGATCGCGAAGCCCGAGCTGCTGCGGCCGATCCAGTTCCGGCGCGCGAACCTCGTCTTCGACGGGCCGCCGGCGGGACAGTTCGACGCGATCTTCTGCCGCAACGTCCTCCTCTATTTCGCGGCGCCGGCACGACGCACGGTGCTGACGCGGCTGGCCGGCGCGCTGAAGCCGGGCGGCGTGCTGGTGCTGGGCGCCGGCGAGACGGTGATCGGCCAGTCCGACGCCTTCCAGCCCAGCGGCCGCTATCGCGGGCTCTACGAGCCGGTACCCCGCCCCTGGGCACCCCGCGCCGCGGCAGGCTGACACACGGTTTACAAGCGCGCCGGGGCGCGGCAAGCCTGCCGGGGTGAGCGACGACATCCCCGCCGACGGTTCCTCCGCGATCACCGACGCGCCGTCTCCCAATCACGACGCGCGCACGGCGCCGGTCAGCATGATCGTGCTGCATTATACCGGGATGGAGAGCGCGGGCGCGGCGCTCGCACGGTTGCGCGACCCGGAAGCCAAGGTGTCCGCGCATTATCTGGTCGACGAGGATGGCGCGGTCGTGCGGCTGGTCGACGAGGATCGCCGTGCCTGGCATGCCGGCCGCTCGCACTGGCGCGGCATCACCGACGTCAACTCGGCGTCGGTGGGCATCGAGATCGTCAACCCGGGCCACGAGTTCGGCTATCGCCCGTTCCCGGACGTGCAGGTGGAGGCGGTGATCCGGCTGGTCCACGCGATCAAGGACCGGCACGCGATCACGCGCGGCAACATCGTCGGCCATTCGGACGTCGCGCCGGCGCGCAAGCGCGATCCGGGCGAGCTGTTCCCGTGGAGCCGGCTCGCCCGCCTACGCCTCGCGTTGCCGCGGCCCACGCGCAGCCTGATGGACCCGCACTGGACGGAGGCGGGGTTCCTGCTGGCGCTCGAGCGGTTCGGCTACGACGTCACGGAGAGGATGGCCGCGATCATGGCCTTCCAGCGCCGCTTCCGCCCCGAACTGATCGACGGTGAGGTCGACGCCGAATGCCGCATGATCCTGCTCGCGCTGCTGTTGCCAAGGCCGCAGGGGGACGAGTAGGGCTTTCTACGTCAGAGGGTCGGGCGGCCGCGTCGTGGGTTCGCCCGCGCCGAGGAAAGTCCGGGCTCCGCGGAACGACGGTGCCGGGTAACGCCCGGCGGCTCGCGCTTCGGCACGGGTCAGGGACAGTGCCACAGAGAGCAGACAACCACGGCTGAGGCCCAGGGCTTTGGCCCGAAGCCTTCGCCAGGTGAAGAGTGAAAGGGTGCGGCAAGAGCGCACCGCGCGACCGGCAACGGAAGCGGCATGGCAAACCCCACCGGGAGCAAGACCGAATAGGGGCGACATGAAGCCTTCGGGCTTCGGGGCGTGTTCCCGCCTGTCGCCCGGGTTGGTCGCTTGAGCGCGTCAGCAATGGCGCGCCTAGAGGAATGGTCGCCCATCCGGCCGCGCGAGCGGGCGGTGGACAGAACCCGGCTTACAGACCCTCTGGCAGTTAACGCAGGTTTGGCGCGCGGGCGTGGCTTTCCCGCGGGCCACGCCCTAGCTAGGCACGACATGGCGCGCACTCCGACCCGATCGAACGACTGGGGCTTTCCCCGCTGGCGAAGCTATGGCGCGGCGAGCGAGGCGGTGCAGGTGCGGCTGTGCGACCGCCATGGCTGCACCGAACCCGGCACCTGCCCGGCGCCCAAGTCTCCCAACAGTCCCGAACGCTGGTATTTCTGCCAGGTGCACGCGGGCGAGTACAACCGCGGCTGGAATTACTTCGACGGTCTGTCCGCCGAGGAGGCCGCGGCGCGCGAGGCGGACGAGACGCGCACCGCCAACGGCTACGCCGACTCGCACCATTACCGCTGGGCGGGATCGGGCGACGGCAGCCGCTCGCGTGACGAGATGCGCGCGCTCGACGTGCTTGAGCTGGAACCCGACGCCGACCTGGCGGCGATCCGCGCGGCGTGGCGGCGGCTGGCGAAGGCGAGCCATCCCGATGTCCGCCCCGGCGACGCCGCCGCCGCCGACCGCTTCCGCGCGATCCAGGCGGCGTGGGACGTGCTGCGCACGGCCGAGGAGGCGCGGGCGGCGGCGGGAGTGGGCCGGCCGTCTTGAAAGCGGACGTTGCGTCCGACTGGGCGCGCGTGCTGCTGGTGTGCGGCAAATGCTCGAAGAAGGTCGGCCGCGCGTTCGGCGAGGACGGCGACCGGACGCTGGCGAAGGCGTTGCGGGCGGAACTGGGCGTCGGCAAGGGCCGCAAGGCAGCGGCGGGCGTGGTGGAGGTGAAATGCCTCGGGCTGTGTCCGAAGGGCGCGGTGGTGGTGATGGACGGCGCCGCGCCGGGGCGCTGGGTTTTGGTTAAGCCGGGTACGCCCAAGGCTAAAATGTTGGCGGCGTTGGGTGAAGAACCAGCCTCGCCTACTTCCGTCTACCCTGAGCTTGTCGAAGGGCTGCCTTTCCTTTCGAGCAAGGGCAGGGCTTCGACAAGCTCAGCCTGAACGGAAAAAGATGAAGCGAGGTGCAGCTACCCCGCGTATCGCGCCGCCGTGTCGCGGATCAGCGCGATCATGTTGGGGATGCCCTGCGTCCGGTTGGAGCTGAGCTGCTTGCTCAGGTCGAACGGGGCGAGCTGCGCAGGCACGTCGGTTGTCAGGATCGCGTCGGCCGGCCGGTCCTGCACCGCCGCCAGCACCAGCGCGATGATACCCTTGGTGATCGCGGCGTTCGAGTCGGCCAGGAAATGCAGCACGCCGTCGTCGCGCCGCTGCGGATAGACCCATACGGAGGCCGAGCAGCCGCGGACCAGCGTCGCATCGGTCTTGAGCGCGCCCGGCATCGGCTCCAGCGTGCGGCCCAGGTCGATCAGCATGCGGTAGCGGTCGTCCGCATCCAGGAACTCATATTCGTCGTGCAGATCGGCGAGCGTCGTCATGCCGCCAAAATAGAAGGTGCGGGCAGAGGGGACAAGCAGGCGCCTACAGGTCCACTCCCGCCGCGATCGCCTCCAGCTTGCGGATCCGCTCCTTCAGGTCGGCGATCTCGATCCGGGCGGTGGTGCCGGCGCCGTGCCCGCGCGGCTCGGTCGCGGCGAGTTCGCGGTGCTTCAACTGCAGCCAGCCGCGCCAGCCCTGCAGCCCGGCGAAGACCAGCATGGCCAGGCCCGCGAGCGCGGCGGCGGCCAGTGCGAGGGTGGTGTCGTGGTCGAACATGGCGGTCACTCCTCCTGTCTGCTCAACGGTCGCGCAGCCGGTCGATCCGCGACGCGAGATCGTGGCCCGAGTGGTCGTCGGTGATGACGCGCTCCAGCACCTGCACCCGCTCGCGTAGCCGGGCGAGCTCCTCGGCCATCCGGCGCATGTCCTCGTTGGGTGCGAGGGGCGGCGGCATCATGGCCTGGGCGCGGTATCGGTCGCGCAGCACGCGGGCGATCATCACCACGATCACGATCACTGCGACCATTTCGAAGGGGTTCATCGAGGCTACTCCGGGGGTTGGGTGGATCAGGCCTTGGACGCAGCCTCTTGGGCGAGGCGCTCGGCGCGGCGGCGGGGGCGGTCGATCCGCTCGGTCATGAAGACGCCGAAAGCGGTGGCCGCGGCGAGGACGGCAAGGAAGACGATCATGGTGGTGGTCCTAGTCTACGGGGTACGGGCGACGCGTCAGCGCAGCGCGTCGATGGCGCGGGCCGTGCGCTCGGCGGGATCGGTGGCGATGCGCTCCAGAACCGCGATCCGCTCCTCCAGCCGCGAAACCTGGCCGGTCAGCTTCTCGTTCTCGTTGGACAGCAGCATCACCTCGCGATCCGCGTCCGGCGAGCCGCCATCGCGCCCGCGCTGCCGCCGATTGCGCCATGCTTCGGGCTCGTAGCCGTGGCGGACGCGGATCCAGTTGTTGAACGCGTAACTGATCGGCCCGACGGTGAAGATCGCGATCGGGATCAGGATGCCCAGGTTGCTCATGGTCGTAACTCCCCTTTTGCGTGAGGCTCAGCGCAGCTTCTCGATCTCGCTGGAGAGCTGCGTGTTGCGGCTGGTGTAGAAGGTTTCCATGTCGGCCAGCCGGCGGTCGATGTCGCGGAACTTGGAGCGGACCTCGGTGGTCGACCGCTTGGTGTTCGAGCGGACGCCCTGCCAGAACCGCTCGTCGTCGGCGGTCCGGTAAAGCCCGGCCGGCTTCTCCGGTGCTACCCAGGCCGCGATGAAGTAGGCGGCAAGAATGAACAGATGGGTCAGCGGCAGGAGGATGACGGCCCCGGCCCGGACCCATCTCACGTCGATGCCGGTATAGTCGGCGACCCCTGCGCAAACGCCCTTTACCTTCCCGTTGGGCGTGTCGAGGTAGAATTGCGTGCGGCTGGCGGACATGTCAGTTCCTCCGATCGATTGAGTAGTTGGGTTGGCTGCTGGTCAGGCCGGGGCGGAAGTCGGGATGATCGGCGGCGACGATGCGCTCCACCGTCTGTACCCGGTCCTCGAGCCGGCGCGCGAGATTGTACATCTCGTCCAGCAGGTTCTCGTCTTCCGGCGTGATCTTCGCCGCGTGCTTCCACTTGGTGACATAGTGGAGGACGATCCACGGCAGGCCGATGAACAGCGCCAGGATGGCGAGCACTCCCATGATGTCGAAATCCTCCATGGCTCAGCCCTCCTTCTTCATGCGCGCCTTGAGCGCCGCCAGGTCGGCCTCGACCTGGTCGCCCGCGCGCAGATCGGCGATCTCGTCCTCCAGCGACTTCGGCCCGGTCAGCCCCATCGCCTCGGCGCGACCCTCGGCATGATCGACCTGCCGCTCCAGCGTGTCGAACCGGCCGAACGCCTCGTGCGTCTTGGGGCCGTTCCACATCTCGCGCAGGCGGGCGCGGTTGTTGGCGCTCTCCAGCCGCGTGTTGATGCTGTTCTGCTTCGAGCGCGCGTCGCCCAGCTTCTTCTGGAGCTTGGCGATATCCTCCTCGCTGGCGCGCAGCGCATCGTCGAGCACGGCCACCTCGGCGCGGAGCTGCTCGGCCATGTCGGCGGCCTTGCGCTTCTCGATCAGCGCCGCCTTGGCCAGGTCCTCGCGATCCTTCGATAGCGCGAGTTCCGCCTTCTCGGTCCAGCTCTCGCCCAGCGCGTCGAGTTTCGCGATGTGGCGGCGCATCTCCTTCTGGTCGGCGATGGTGCGCGCGGCGGATGCGCGGACCTCAACCAGCGTCTCCTCCATCTCGAGGATGATCATCCGGATCATCTTGGCCGGGTCTTCCGCCTTGTCGAGCAGGTCGGCGAAATTGGCGGCGACGATGTCGCGGGTGCGGGAGAAGATGCTCATGATGGCGGCTCCTAGATAAAGGGGGGCGTCGTCGGCAAAGGGCGGCGCCGAAATCCTGACCAGCGCGCTCATGCCATGAAGCGAGCGCTGTGCGCCACCGGCGTGCCGGCGTGGGTCGGCGTGCGGACCGGCGTGTGAACGGGGCCGACCGCGGCGACCAGCAGCAGCGCGCTGGTGACGGTGGTGAAGGCGAGGGCGGCGATGCGGCGGGCGAAGTTGGTCATGATGGGCTCCTGTTCGGTGGGTGGTTGGTCCGGGGTCGCCTTCGATCGGCGGCTCGCAACAGCCAATGCAGATCGCGTGCCAAGTGCTGAGATCACGTGTTTACAATGACTTGCGCGGATAGCCGGTCCACCTCGCGCTTTTCGGCTTGCGAACGGTTGGGAACCCGCGCCAACTCTTGGCCGCCATGCAGCACTCCAGCCACGCCATCGGCCAATCGGGCGCCTTTCTCGACGCGCTGGAGCGGGCGAGCCGCGCCGCCGCGCTCGACCGGCCGGTGCTGGTGATCGGCGAGCGCGGGACGGGCAAGGAACTGGTGGCCGAGCGGCTGCACCGGTTGAGCCCGCGCTGGGAGCATCCGCTGGTGGTGATGAACTGCGCCGCGCTGCCCGAGACGCTGATCGAGGCGGAGCTGTTCGGACACGAGGCGGGCGCCTTCACCGGCGCGACCAAGGCGCGTGTGGGCCGGTTCGAGGAGGCGCATGGCGGCACGCTGTTCCTCGACGAGCTCGGCACGCTGTCGATGGGTGCGCAGGAGCGGCTGCTGCGCGCGGTGGAATATGGCGAGGTGACGCGCATCGGCTCGTCGCGCCCGATCCGCGTCGACGTCCGGATCGTCGCCGCCACCAACGAGCACCTGCCCGACAAGGTGGACGCGCACACGTTCCGCGCCGACCTGCTCGACCGGCTGAGCTTCGAGGTGGTGACGCTGCCGCCGCTGCGCGCGCGGGTGGGCGACGTGGCGGTGCTGGCGGAGCATTTCGGCCGGCGCATGGCGTCGGAGCTGGGACGCGAGGCCTGGGAAGGGTTCGGCCCGGCGGCGATGGCCGCGCTGGTCGGCTATCGCTGGCCCGGCAACGTGCGCGAGCTGCGCAACGTGGTGGAGCGGGCGGTGTATCGCTGGGAAAGGCCCGGGCCGATCGACGCGATCGAGTTCGATCCCTTCGCGTCGCCGTTCCGGCCGGGAGCGGGGGAACGTAGAGCAGAAGCTTCCCAAGCTTACGACGAGGCACCGACGGAGCCGCCACCGGCGCCGCCGCCCGACCCGCATGACGACGTGGTCGCCGCGTGCGAGGCGGGGCCGTCCGACTTTAAGAGCCGCGTCGCCCGCTTCGAACGCGAGCTGCTGGCGCGCAGCCTGTCCGAGCATCGCTTCAACCAGCGCGCGTCTGCGCAGGCACTGGGGCTGAGCTACGACCAGCTTCGCCATGCGCTGCGGCGGCATGATCTGATCGGGGGATAGCTCACCGAAGCATTCGCATCTTCGACCGTCTACCCTGAGCTTGTCGAAGGGCTGCCTTCTCCCCGCCGAAGAAGAACAGGGCAGGGCTTCGACAAGCTCAGCCTGAACGGTTTTGGGGTGGCTGCCGGTGATAACAGCGGTCCGCTCCTCCGAAGAACCGGCCGGAGCCAAGCCACGCCCGACGCGTTCACCGCCCGACCACCAACAGGAGACGCCCGATGGCCTTCGAACTCCCCCCGCTGCCCTATGCCTATGACGCGCTGGAGCCGACGATCTCGAAGGAGACGATGACGTTCCACCACGACAAGCATCACGCGGCCTATACCGCCAAGCTGAACGAGGGCGTCGCCGCCGATCCGACGCTGGCGGACAAGTCGATCGAGGACATCCTTGCCGGCATCTCGTCGCTGCCTCCGCTCGTGCGCAACAACGGCGGCGGTTTCTGGAACCACGACTTCTTCTGGAAGATCATGGGCCCGGCCGGCAGCGGCGGTCCGAGCGGCAAGCTCGCCGCGGCGATCGACACCTATGGCGGCCTCGACAAGCTGAAGGAGGACTTCAACACCAAGGGCGCGGGCCAGTTCGGCTCGGGCTGGGCCTGGGTGATCGCGGATGCCTCGGGCGCGCTGAAGGTCACCTCGACGCCCAACCAGGACAACCCGCTGATGGACGTCGTCGCCGACAAGGGCACGCCGATCCTGGGCAACGACGTGTGGGAGCACGCGTACTATCTGACGTACCAGAACGACCGGCCGGGCTATCTGAAGGCGTGGTGGACCGTCGTGAACTGGGACGAGGCCGGGCGTCGGTATGAGGCGGCGGTGGGATGATACTTCTCCCTCTCCGCTGGAGAGGGAGGGAGCGCCGCCGGTGCGGACGGGTGAGGGGGCTAGCCTCAGCGGCGCTACCTTAACGGTTTGAGCCCTTGTAAGCCGGCGGTCGGCAGCCGCCCGTCCGACCGGTCGCGATTGCACGCTCCCGCTCGCCGTTTCGAGCCGGAAAGTGACGGCTCGATGATAGCCTTCGATCCGGCGATCCCGCTAAAGGCCATTGCCGCTTCGATCTGTTCGATGCGAAAACGCGAACCTACGCGGGTCCGCAGCAACGGATGATCCCCGAGGTGTTCCAAAGCGAGGAAAGCGGCGGCCAGCCGATCGCGGTCGCGCACGGTCGCCGAGCCGAAGTTGCTGAACGGCCGCAACGTCAGGTTCCGGCCGTTCAGTAAACTGCTTGGGAAGGAGACCGGCTCCGGCCCTCCTAGAAAGCCATAGGCGTATACAGTGGACCCCAGAGGCAAGTGCGGTAGCAGTCTGCCCAGAGCCGCCCCCCCTACTCCGTCGAACACGGTCGAGGCTCCACAAGCTTCCGCCGCGCGGCTTGCCGCCTCCAAGCCGTCCTCGCCATCGACCAGGTAAACGTCGGTAATGCCGTGCTGTTCAAGCTCCGCCTTTGCTTGCATCGAGCGAACCAGCAGCAAGGCGCGGATGCCGCGCGCACGGGCAAGCACCGCCAGCGCGCGGCCCGTCGCCGAGCTGCCCGCGGTAGCTAGCACCGCACTGTCACCCCGCGCCGAGACGTCCTCCAAAAAAGCGTAGGCGGTAATCAGGTTGACTAGTGAGCCACTATAGTCGGCCGGATCGACGTCGTCCGGCAGGCGAAGGCAGCTGGTAAAAGGAACTTGCGCTGTCTCGCACCACAGGCCGATCGTATCCGGCCCGCGGCCGAGCGACCGGTAGATCGCAACCTTCCGTCCCACATAGCCTTCCGTCACGTCTGGGCCCGACGCGACCACCTCTCCTGCTGCCGATGCACCCCAGATGTCGAACGCAATGTCCCCAAGCGACAGCGCGCCGCCGGCCGGACGCTTCAAAAAACTCTTGTCGCCGCTGTTGATCGCGGCCGCCAGGATCCGAACCGTCAGGTGCCCTGACGGAGGGTTCTGCGGCTCTGGCACGTTGCGCAACTCCAGCCCGCGTTCGGGGGTCACACAGATAGCCTTCATCTTTTGGGACCTCGTTTCTTCTGTAGACGGCCGAAGTCGGACAACCGGCGCCTGTTCGCAATCACGGATAATTTTGTTAGCGGTCCGATCATGATCGAGATGCCCGCCGCTTGCCCCGTCGCGACCACTACCCGTTTGATCGGCGGTCGGTGGAAGGCGCGACTGATCTGGGCGCTGTTTCGAAAGGAGCCTCGTCGCTTCTCTGATTTACGCCGGGCCTGCCCTCCGATCAGCGATCGCATCCTGTCGAAGGAGCTCCGAGAGATGGAGGCCGCCGGGCTCATAAGCCGTCGCGAGCAGCCCGGTTCGACGGCGCATACGGACTATTGCCTGACACAGGACGGCCGTACGCTCGAACCGGTCATGGCCGCTATGGCCGGATGGGGTCGGGCGCGATCTGAGGAGGAAGGCCAAGGACCGGTGTGAGGACGGTATGCCTTCCGGTCGATCCGGCAAGGACCTACCCGATCTGAGAGAGGCGGGCCGTACCGATGATTGCAGTCAACCGGACACCCGCCCTCACCCTTCCCACTCGCTGCGCAAGCGGGCCGCTCTCTCTCGGTGGGAGAGGGAGATTACTCCGGCGGCAGCTGGCCCGTTGCCGCCCGCCCTTCCTTTCCTGGGCCATCCTCAAGGGTCAGCCCGTGCCTCAGCAGCATGGGCACGTTGGCGATCGCGAACACGATCGTCGCCGGGATCGCGACCCACACCTTGTACAGCACCCAGATCGCCGGATCGTCGCCCGGCCGCGGCGCGGTGAGGCGCCAGACGGCTTCGTTGGCGATCGCCATCCCTACGAAGAAGAACGCCCAGTTCACCGTCAGCCGCCGCCACCCGGTCGCCGACAGCCCGGGATAGGCGTCACCCAGCAGTTGCTGGAGCAGCGATCGCCCGGTCGCCAGGCCGAAGAAGAGCACCGCCGCCAGCGTGACATAGACGATCGTCGGCTTGACCTTGATGAAATTGGGATTCTGGAAATAGATCGTCAGCCCGCCGAAGATCACTACCAGCCCGCCCGATATCCACAGCATCGGCGAGATCGTGCGCAGCTTGACGAGGCTGAACAGCATCGCGGCGACGGTCGCCAGGACGAAGGCGGCGGTCGCGACGATCATTTTGGCGATCACCAGCGCCTCCATCCGGCCAAGCCCCGACAGCGATCCGGTCGTCGCCACCACCAGCCGCCGGGCAAGATCGCCGGGCATCAGGAAGTTGGCGAGGAAGAACACCACAAGCGGCCCATAGTCGATCGCGACGCGCCAGCCGGGCGACGCGGCAGGCCGGGCGGCGGCGGTCGCCGACCCGCTCACCGCTTCACCCCCGCGTCCACCCCGGCGATGATCCGCGCGACCTCGTTGGGGTCGAACGGGCGGAGGTCGCCCAGTCCCTCGCCGACGCCGATCGCGTGGATCGGCAGCCCGAACCGCTCCGCCGCCGCGACCAGTACGCCGCCGCGCGCGGTGCCGTCGAGCTTGGTCATCACCAGCCCCGTCACGTCCGCCACGTCGCGGAACACCTCGATCTGGTTGAGCGCGTTCTGCCCCGTCGTGGCGTCCAGCACCAGCACCACGTCATGCGGGCTGGCTGGGTTGAGGCGCCCCAGCACCCGGCGCACCTTGGCAAGCTCGTCCATTAGCTCGCGCTTGTTCTGCAGGCGCCCGGCGGTGTCGACGATCAGCACGTCGGTGCCGATCTCGGTCGCCTTCTTGACCGCGTCCCACACCACGCCCGCCGCGTCGCCGCCCTCCGGCCCGGTCACGATCGGCACGCCGACCCGCTCGGCCCAGGTGCGCAACTGCCCGATCGCGGCCGCGCGGAACGTGTCGCCCGCCGCCAGCATCACGGCATAGTCCTGTTCCAGGAACAGATGCGCCATCTTGGCGATCGTGGTCGTCTTGCCCGATCCGTTGACGCCGATCACCAGGATCACCTGCGGGCGTGGAAAGGCGTCGATCTCCAGCGGGCGCGCGACCTTGGCCAGCGTCTTCTCCACCTCGTCAGCCACCACCAGCCGCACGCCCAGCTCCTCCATGTTGCGCTCGACGCCCGTGTCGGCGAGCCGGGCACGGACGTGGCCGGCCGTCTCCGGGCCTAGGTCCGACGCGATCAGCGCCTCCTCGATCTGGTCGAGCTGATCGTCATCGAGCCGGCCCGCCGAGATGCCGGCCAGGTTGCCGAGCAGACGGTCGGACGTGCGCCGGAAGCCGCCGAGCAGCTTGTCGTGCCAATTGGGAGAGGATGCCATCGCCGGCCATCTAGGGCCGGGGCGCTGCTAAGTCACGATGCTTGCCCGGATGCACGGTTTCGCGTAATGGCCGTCCACGTTTTCGCGAGGCCTGCCCTTCGCACACGCTGGCCGGCGAGGTTTCGCCCGCCGGCGGTTTTGCGTTGGGCATGGCCGTTGGAGGAGTCGAGGCCCATGTTCGAGAGCTTGAGCGACCGGCTGGGTGGCGTCTTCGATCGGCTGCGCGGGCGCGGCGCGCTGACGGAGGCGGACGTGCGCGCGGCGATGCGCGAGGTTCGCGTGGCGCTGCTGGAGGCGGACGTGGCGCTGCCCGTCGCGCGCGAGTTCGTCGACAAGGCGACCGAGCAGGCGATCGGCCAGAACGTACTGCGCTCGATCACGCCGGGGCAGCAGGTCGTCAAGATCGTCCACGACGCGTTGATCGAGATGCTGGGCGGCGCCGGTCATGCGGGTGAGGAGGAGCTGAACCTCAACGTTGCGCCGCCCGCGATCGTGATGATGGTTGGCCTCCAGGGCTCCGGCAAGACGACCACCACCGCCAAGATCGCGCGCCGGCTGAAGGAGCGTGGCGCCAAGAAGGTGCTGATGGCGTCGCTCGACGTCAATCGCCCCAACGCGCAGGAGCAGCTGGCGACGCTCGGCACGCAGGTCGACGTCGCGACGCTGCCGATCGTCGCGGGCCAGCAGCCGGTGGAGATCGCGCGGCGCGCGGTGCAGGCGGCGAAGCTGCAGGGCTTCGACGTCCTGATGCTCGACACCGCCGGGCGGCTGCACGTCGACCAGGCGCTGATGGACGAGATGCGCGCGGTGGCGGACGTGTCGCGGCCGCAGGAGATCCTGCTCGTCGTCGACTCGCTGACCGGGCAGGACGCGGTCAACGTCGCCAAGAACTTCTCCGATCAGGTGCCGCTGACGGGCGTCGTGCTGACGCGGATGGACGGCGATGCGCGCGGCGGCGCGGCGCTGTCGATGCGCGCGGTCACCGGCAAGCCGATCAAGTTCGCCGGCACGGGCGAGAAGCTCGACGCGCTGGAGGCGTTCCATCCCGAGCGCGTCGCCGGCCGCATCCTGGGCATGGGCGACGTCGTCAGCCTCGTGGAGCGCGCGGCCGAGACGATTCAGGCCGAAGACGCCGAGCGCATGGCGGCACGGATGGCGAAAGGCCAGTTCGACCTGAACGACCTGCGCTCGCAGCTCGCGCAGATGCGGCGGATGGGCGGCCTCGGCGCGCTCGCCGGCATGTTGCCCGGCCTGAAGAAGGCACAGGGCGCGATGCAGCAGGCGGGTGGGGACAAGATACTGATCCACATGGACGCGATGATCACGTCGATGACCGCCAAGGAACGCACCAAGCCCGAGCTCATCAACGCGAAACGCAAGATCCGCATCGCAAAGGGCAGCGGCACGACGGTGCAGGACATCAACAAGTTGTTGAAGATGCACCAGGAAATGGCCGGCGCCATGAAGAAGCTGCGCAAGATGGGCGGCCTCAAGGGCATGATGGCGATGCTGGGCAAGGGCGGTCCCGGTGGCGGCATGGCCGGGCTCGGCAACGCGCTGGGCGGCGCCGACCTGGGCGAGTTGATGGGCAAGGCCGGCGGCGGATTGCCCGGGCTGCCGGGTGGCGGTGGCGGCGGCCTGCCGGCGAACCTGCGCGGGGGATTTGGCCGCAAGTAAGTACAACCATCCCTAACCCGTCACCCCAGCGAACGCTGGGGTCGCTTGGCGGCGGGGCAAGACCTCATCCACAATCCGATCCCAGCGTTCGCTGGGATGACAATTAAACCAAGGAAGAATACCAATGGCACTCAGCATTCGTCTGTCGCGTGGCGGCTCCAAGAAGCGCCCTTACTACCGGATCGTGGTGGCGGACGCCCGGTCCCCGCGCGACGGCAAGTATCTCGAGAAGATCGGCACCTACAACCCGCTGCTCGCCAAGGATTCGGACCAGCGCATCCAGCTCGACGCCGAGCGCGCCAAGCACTGGCTGGGCGTCGGCGCGCAGCCGACCGACCGCGTCGCCCGTTTCCTCGACGTGGCCGGCGTCAAGGAGCGCGCGCCGCGTAACAATCCGACCAAGGGCAAGCCCGGCGAGAAGGCGACCGAGCGCGCCGAGGAGCGCGCCGAGAAGCTGGCCGCCGCCAACCCGGCGCCCGAGCCGGTCGCGGAGACGGCCGAGGCTTGAGTTGTACCAACCAACCGTTCGTCCTGAGCTTGTCGAAGCCTGTCCTGAGCGACGCCGCAGGCGGCGTCGAAGGGGATTGTCCTTCTACTTCGACGGAAGAAGGGCAGTGCTTCGACAGGCTCAGCATGAGCGGGGTTGGGGTCAGGCTCAGCATGAGCGGGGTTGGGGAGGGGCGCGATGATCGGTTTCGAACGGTCGTGCGTTGGGGGCGTCTCATGAGAGGAGCACCACGCCATGACCGACCCCGATCCGCGCACGGACGCCGATGACGGCGAGGACGCCATCAACGAAGGGCAGTCGGCCGAAGCGCCCGCCGAGGGCGCCGACGACACGCCGGCCCAACAGCCCGGCTCCCCGCAAGGCTGAGCCGGCCGCACCGTCGCGGTCTGCCGCCCGCACGATCGTCGATCCGTCGACGGTGGTGCTGGCCGCCGTGACGGGCGCGCACGGCATCGGCGGCGAGGTGAAGGTGAAGCTCTTCACCGACGACCTCGCCGCCTATCGCTCGTTCAACAATGGCGCGCTGACGCTCGTGTCGGCTCGCGGCCTCGTCGCCCGGTTCGAGGAGGTGCGTGATCGCGAGGACGCCGAGCGGTTGCGCGGCACGCTGCTGACCGTCCCGCGCGCCTCGCTGCCGCCGCTGGGCGAGGGCGAATATTACCATGCCGACCTGGTCGGCCTGCCCGTCCACGACGAGGCGGGCACGCTGCTCGGCCACGTCGCGGCGGTGGAGGATTTCGGCGCGGGCGACCTGCTCGACGTGGAGCGGGAGGACGGGCGACGCTTCATGGTGCCGGTCGGGGCGGCGGCGGGGGTGTTGGCGCTGGGCGGGCGGGTGACGGTGGCGGCGGACTGGGCGGCATGAGCGGAATGGTAAACCACGAAGGATCCTTAGACTTCGCCGACCATGGAGCAGAGTGGCGTTCAAATGCTGTTGCGCCGGTATTGGACGACATCCGCGCGACCCTGAGCAAATTGCCGGAGGATCACGCCGGTATCAGAATCAGTGGTATCATGGAGCTTGAGCCGTTTCTTGTCGGTGGCGGTGCAGTCGGTGCAATAGCTGTGGGTTTCCTTGGATCGGCAAGCCGCCCTGTCCGGGCCATACTGTTCGACAAGACAGCGGAAACTAATTGGTCGCTCGGTTGGCATCAGGACCGCACAATTTGTGTCCGGCGGAGACTGGACGTCGACGGCTTTGGCCCTTGGACGATTAAGTCCGGGATGCATCATGTGGCGCCACCCTTCGACTTGCTAACTCGGATGGTGACGCTCAGAGTTCATCTTGATGATGTATCGCTTACCAATGCTCCGCTGCTGATCGCCCCCGGCTCTCATCGGTATGGGCGCATTCCGACTGATCGCGTTGACGAGGTTGTCCGTCGATGTGGTAAGCTAGCCTGCACGGCCATAGCCGGCGATGTTTGGGTTTATGCCACTCCGATCCTGCACGCATCCGAGAGCGCCAGCTTTCCGATGCGTCGCCGCGTCTTGCAGGTCGACTATGCGGCCGAGGACTTGCCGGGCGGCCCTGAGTGGCTCGGTGCGTAGACTTCTTAGAGCAAGGCGCTGAGTTTCGCCGCCAAGCCTCGCAGTGATGACCATTGGCAGCTTTACCGCGCCAGCACGGGCATTTTTCGCTAGATCGTTCCGGATCGTCGTTCCGGCCACGCCCGCCTCGCCCGTCGCATGTCTGATCTGTCCAGCTCGCGCGCCAAGTCGCCCGCCTCGGCGGACTGGACTGCGTGGCGTTGGATCGAGCAGGCTCTCGTTACCAAGCACCGCTTCCCGTCACGCCTTGCACATATTCGGTCAGTCTGCGGACGGTGGCGGCAGACGTAGAGGCTGGGAGCTGATCGAGCGAGAACCACTCTGCCCGTTCGATCTCGATGAGATCGGCGCGGCGCAGACTTGCACCGACGTCCGCCCTAGTCCGTACCGCGAAGATGACGATATGGTCGTCCTTGCCCTCGCGGCGACTATGATAGACTCCCACGATACGTTCGATGACCGGGTTGGTGACCGCCACTTCTTCCTCAAGCTCCCGAAACAGGGCGGCTTCGGTGCTTTCGCCTTTCTTGACGCCGCCTCCCGGTAACTGCTCACGGGGTTGGCGGGAGAGGGTTGCGGTGGGCGCGAGTATCTGA
>NZ_CAXSHM010000015.1:0-76567 GCF_964237335.1 uncultured Sphingomonas sp. | reverse complement strand
ATGGCCCACGCCGCCGCGGTGACAGCGATCTAGGCGGCCACAGGATAAACGTCAAAGGGTTTTTTGCACTTTTCTGACAATCCAGGCGAAATGATGCGCGGGAGCGGGGATTTACGGCTTCGTCAGACGTGGCTCGTATCCGGCAGGCATGGACCAACCCATCCCCGCGCCGATCCCCCCGGACGACTCGTTGGGCAGCCAGGTCCGTCGCGCGGTAATCTGGCGCTCGGGCAGTCAGATCGTCGCCCAGTCCGTGCAATGGGCGGCCACCTTCCTCGTCATACGCATCCTCAGCCCTGCGGACTATGGCCTGTTCGCGATGACGCAGGTGGTGCTGGTCCTGCTCAACATGCTGAACGGCTACGGGCTCGCCAGCGGACTGATCCGTCAATCTGAGGTGACGCCGCGCGAAGTGCGCCAGCTGTTCGGCATGCTTCTCCTCCTCAACGGAGCGCTCGCCGCCGGCCAGGCGCTGCTCGCGCCGCTCGCCTCGGCCTATTACCGGCAGCCGATCGTCGCCGAGCTGTTGCGCGCCCAGGCGCTGCTGTACCTCGCGACACCCTTCATCGTCCTGCCGCAGGCGCTGCTCGGCCGGGCAATGGACTTCCGCCACCAGGCAAAAGCCAACATCTGCGCCTCGATCGCCAGCGCCACCACCGCGCTCGGCGGCGCGCTGGCAGGCTGGGGCGTCTGGACGCTCATCGCGGCGCCGCTGGCGATGTTCGCCGTCCGCGCGGTCGTGCTGACGCTGGCGGCCCGGTCGCTGGTGTGGCCAAGCTTCGATTTCCGCGGCGCGGGCCACCTCGCACGCTATGGCGGGGTTATGGCCGTCGGCCAGCTCACCTGGTTCGCGCAAAGCCAGGCGGACGTGTTCATCGCCGGCCGCTGGTTCAGCCCGCACGTGCTCGGCCTTTATACGACCAGCCTGTTCCTCACGCAGATCTTCGTGTCCAAGTTCGTGCCGCCGCTCAACGAGGTCGCCTTCACCGCTTATGCGCGAATGCAGGACGCCCCGGGGCAGCTCGCGAACGGGTTCGTCCGCGCGGTGCGGATCGTGATGGCCGCGGCGCTCCCCTTCTACCTCGGCCTGTTCGCGACCGCGGGACCCTTGGTGGCGACGGTGCTCGGGCCGAAATGGATCGAGGCGGCGCCGATCGTGCGGCTGCTCGCGCTGGCGATGCCGTTCATGACGCTGCAGGTGATGCTGACCCCAGCCTGCGATGCGCGGGGCCGACCGGGCATCGGGGTGCGCAACGGCGCGATAGGCGCGACGATCCTCGCGCTCGCCTTCCTCGTCGGCGTGCGCTGGGGAGCGCAGGGCCTCGCGACGGCGTGGATCCTCGCCTACCCAGCCTATCTGGCCGTCAGCCTGCACCGGTCGCTGCCGGTGATTGGCACGTCGCTGACTGTGTTGGCCGAGGCGATCGCGCCGCCGACGCTCGCGGCCGTGGCGATGGCGCTGCTGGTGACGATCGCGGACGGGCTACTGCCGGCGATGCCCGCGCTACCGCGCCTGGCGCTGCTCGTCGCGGTCGGCGCGGCCAGCTACGCGGGCTGGCTCGTCGTGTTCGCCCGGCCGCTGCTGCGCGAGATCGCGGCGACGGTCGGTCGGGGGCCTGCCGTACCGCCGGCACCCGCCCGGGTCGCCGCCCGCGCCTGATCCGCCCGCTCGAAGCCAAGAAAAAGGCCGGCGACGCTGGGTAGCGGGCCGGCCTCCTTCAACGACGATCGAACCGCTCAGCTCGCGGAGCCGACGTCCGCCGTCTCGCTGGACAGGCGCCGGCGACGGCGTGGCTTCTCGACCGGCTCGCTCCCCGGCTCGGCCGCATCGGGCTCGGCGCTGGCCGAGATGCTGAGCGAGGGCGGCAGCCGGTCGGCATCGAGGCCCATCGGTTCGGCGGCAGGTGCCGCCTCGACCCGAACCTTCGGCGGACGGCCACGCCGACGCGGGACCGGCGCCTCCATGTCGGCGGCCCGGGCGGTGGACGCCTCCTGCGTCGCAGGCCGCGGCGCGGTGAGCTGATCGTCCACCATCACCGGTGCCTGCTCGGGCCCGTTCGGCTCGACCGGTGCCAAAGGCGCGCGATCGGCGCGGGCGTATCGATCCTCGCGCGGACGCTGATCCTGCGCGCCATCGCGGCGGGGCCGGTCCTCGCGACGGGGTCGATCGTCCTGCCGAGGCCTGTCGTCCTGGCGAGGACGCTCCTCCTGACGGGGACGCTCCTCCTGACGGGGACGCTCCTCCTGACGGGCGTCCTGCCCAAACCGATCGTCGCGGCGCGGACGCTCGTCCTGGCCCTGACCCTGTCGTGGCTGACCGTAACGCGGCCGATCGTCCTGGTTATGGCGACCGTCCTGGTTCTGCCTGCCGTCCTGACCCTGACGTCCGTCCTGGCGCCCCTCCTGACGCCCCTCCTGGCGGGGACGATCGTCGGCGCGCGGCAGATACTGGTCTGGCTGACCAGCCTCGCCCTCCTGGCCATATTCCTCGCCGTCGCCGTCGCCGTCGAACTCGTCGTCCTCGTCGTCGCGGCCGCGACGCTGCGCCTGCTCGTCGACTCGTGGGCGGCTTTCGGCGAGCACGCGGAAATAATGATCGGCGAACTGGAGATAATATTCCGTGTTGACCCGGTCGCCCTGGCGCTGCGCGTCGGCGGCGAGGGTCTTGTACTTCTCGTAGAGCTGGCTGGCGTTGCCGCGCGCACGATTGTCGATCCGGTTGCCGCTTTCGGGCCGGCCCGGGTTCGGACCACCCACGCGCTGACCACCACGGCCGCGACGGCGACCGTTCTGACGATTGTTGATCAAAGCATTGTCCTCAACTGCAAAGGCCGGCCCTGCTCCCGGAAAGCCATGGTCGCCCGTACGCGCCTAGAGTATCTGCGGTACGGCGGCTCACCCGGCCACATCGTGCGGCGGGGCAAGGATCGGACGCCACGTCCGACATCGATCGTCCGGACATCATGTCCGGCGACGACCAGTCGAAATCATGTGTCCCCACTAAGGCCTTACCCGGTGAGGAGCGCGTCGCCAAGCGGAAAGATGGCGCGCGCCCTGCCCTTGATCAAGGCGTGACGACAAGGCAGCGATCCCGCCCGGCGAGGTCGCGCCGCACCGCCACCGACAGGCCTTGCGCCCGGAACAGCGCGGCGGCGGTCTCGCCCTGGCCGGCGCCGATCTCGATGCAGGCGACGCCGCCGGGCGCGATCTGCGGGCGGAGGGCGGGGGCGATCAGGCGATAGTCGTCGAGGCCATCGGGGCCGGCGAACAGCGCGGACGCCGGCTCGAAGCGGACGACCTCGTCGGGCAACGTCGCGCTGTCGACGACATAGGGCGGATTGCACAGGATGAGGTCGAACGCCTGCCCCGTTCCGGCCCAGTCGCCGTGCCGGATCGCCACACGGTCGGCGACACCCAGCCGACGTGCATTGTCGCCCGCGATCGCCAGCGCCGCATCGGACGCATCGATCCCGACGCCTCGCGTCTCCGGCCACTCGGCCAGTGCCGCGAGCAGCAGCGCGCCCGATCCGGTGCCGAGGTCGAGCACGGTGCGCGGTCCCGGCGTACCGGCGAAATGCGCGACCGCCGCCTCGATCAGCGTCTCGGTGTCCGCGCGCGGGATCAGGACGCCGGGACCGACGGCGAGGTCGATCGTCCAGAAGGCGCGGGTGCCGGTGATGTAGGCGACTGGCTCGCAGGCGGCGCGGCGGTCGGCAAGCGCGGCGAAGCCCGAGGGTGCGGGATCGTCGAGGCGGGACAGCAGCACCGCCTCGCGCGTCGTGCCGAGCGCATGCGCCATCAGGAGTTCGGCGTCGAGGCGGGGGGTATGCGAGAAGCCGAAGCGGGCGGCGGCGGCGGTGACAGCGTGGCGGATCGTGTCGCCCTCACCCTTCCGCGGCTTCGCCGCCCCCTCCCTCTCCCGCCGAGAGAGGGAAGGGTGAGGGTGGTCGCCGGCCAGCGTCGACTTCATTCTATCGCCGCCAGCCGCTCCGCCTCGTCCTCCGCCACCAGCGCGCCGATCAGCTCGTCCATCTCGCCCTGCAATATCTCGGGCAGGCGATGGAGCGTCAGGTTGATGCGGTGGTCGGTCACGCGCCCTTGCGGGAAGTTGTACGTCCGGATGCGCTCGGACCGGTCGCCCGAGCCGACCAGCGATTTGCGCGTTCCCGCCCGCTCGGCGTGCAGCCGCTCGCGCTCCGCCTCGTACAGGCGCGTGCGCAGCACCTTGAGCGCTTTCGCCTTGTTCTTGTGCTGCGACTTCTCGTCCTGCTGGATCACGACGAGGCCGGTCGGCAGGTGGGTTATGCGCACCGCCGAATCGGTCGTGTTGACGGATTGCCCGCCGGGGCCGGACGAGCGGTACACGTCGATGCGCAGGTCCTTCGCCTCGTCGATCTGGACGTCCACTTCCTCCGCCTCGGGCAGCACCGCGACGGTCGCCGCCGACGTGTGGATGCGGCCGCCGCTTTCCGTCACCGGCACGCGCTGGACGCGGTGGACGCCGGACTCGAACTTGAGCTTGGCAAACACGCCCTTGCCCTCGACGCTGGCGACCGCTTCCTTGACGCCGCCGGCTTCCGACGACGAGTGCGAGATCAGCTCGACGCGCCAGCCCTGCTCCTCCGCATAGCGCTGGTACATGCGCAGCAGGTCGCCCGCGAACAGCGCCGCCTCGTCGCCGCCGGTCCCGGCGCGGATCTCCAGCATCGCCGCGCGCTCGTCGGCGGCGTCGCGCGGCAGGAGCGCGAGCGCAAGCAGTCGGTCGGCATCAACGAGCGCCGCCTCGTTCTCGCGCATCTCGTCGGCCGCCATCGCGCGCATGTCGGGATCGGCGTCCTGCGTCATGTAGGTCAGGCTGTCCGCCTCCTGCCGCAGCCGGCGAACCTCGGCGGCGGCCCGGGCGACGGGTTCGAGCTCGGCATATTCCTTCGACACCGCGACGAAGCGCTCGGACGGGAGGTCGCCGGTGGCCATGAGCGCGGAGAGTTCGTGGAGGCGCGCCTCGATCTGGCGGATTCGCTCGGGGGAGATGGTGGTCATGCCGGTGCCCCTGCGCCGTCTCTGCGCTCAGCCCACACCGTCATGCCAGCGGACGCTGGCATCGCTTTGAGGCGAGCAACGCGGCCGGCCACGCAGAGACCCCAGCTTTCGCTGGGGTGACGGGCGAGAGAAGCGCCGCCGGAATGAAGGGCGATCACTGCGACGCCCCCTCGCCTTTGAACCCACCCACGAGCGGACCGACGATGTCCCTAACGAACTCATCGCGATCGAAGCGCTCGGAAAGCTGCTGAAACCAGTATTCGCTGCCGATCGCCCGATCGCGAACGAATAGGACGGCGTCGAGGCCGCGTTTCTTCGCCTGCTCCACCTGTTTCTTAGCGTTACCCTTATACGCCGCGTCCACCACGACGCCACCACGGCGAAGAGTCGCCACGACCCGCGCCGCTTCCCGGTCGAGTGCCGGCGTATCGGCGACCACAGCTATCCTGACGGCGTCGGTCTCCGGCTCCGCCACCAGCATCGCCAGCCGCTCCACCCCCGCCGCCCAGCCGACACCCGCCGTCTCCGGGCCGCCCAGGCTCCCGATCAGCCCATCGTAGCGTCCGCCCGCCAGCACCGTGCCCTGCGCGCCGAGCCGATCCGTCACGAACTCGAACGCGGTGTGGCGGTAGTAATCGAGGCCGCGCACCAGCCGCGGGCTGCGGGTCCAGCGCACGCCCGCCGCATCGAGCCCCGCCGTCACCGCGTCGAAGAACGCGCGCGCCTCCGGCGTCAGATACGCGTCGATGTCGGGCGCCGAGTCCGCCGCCGGCCGGTCGCGCGGGTCCTTGCTGTCGAGGATGCGCAGCGGGTTCTTGTCGAGGCGGATCAGGCTCTCCTCGCTCAACTCCGCCCGCCGCGCCTCGAAATGCGCGACCAGCCCAGCCCGCCACGCGTCGCGCGTCTCGGCGTCGCCTAGCGTGTTGAGCTGCAGCGTCACGCCGTCGGCGATTCCCAGCTCGTGTAGCAACTGATCCGCCATCACCAGCAGCTCGACGTCGGCAGCGGGCTCCGCAGCGCCGATCACCTCGGCGTCGATCTGGTGGAACTGGCGGAAGCGGCCCTTCTGCGGGCGCTCGTAGCGGAACACAGGACCACTCGTGGCGAGCTTCAGCGGCGCATATTGCTGCCACCCTTCCGACAGATACGCCCGCGCGATGCCGGCGGTGAACTCTGGGCGCAGCGTCAGGCTGTCGCCGCCGCGATCCGCGAACGTGTACATCTCCTTCGACACCACATCGGTCGTCTCGCCGATCGATCGGGCGAAGACCTCCGTCGCCTCGAACACCGGCATGTCGATGCGTTGGAAGCAATACAGCCCGCGCACCCGTTCGAACGTCGACAGCACATGCGCGAACCGCCGCTGGTCGCTTCCGAAGATGTCCTGGGTGCCGCGGACGCGCTGCGGCGGAGTGCGAGTTTGAGCCATGATGGCCGCGGGAGATAGGCGAGAGCCTCGCGAAGCGCTAGCATCCTGCTCATGGCCCTTCCCCAACTCCAGCTCGGCAAGCGTATCGCGCCGCCGCGCTTCATCGTCTTCTTCGTCATCTTCGTGCTGGGCGTGGTGTTCCTGCCAGGCCCGTTCGGCTTCGGGCGGGGAACCATGCTCGCCTTCGACCTGGCGGCGGCGGTGTTCCTGGTCTCGATCGTGCCGTTGCTGCGCCAGGACGATCGCGACGCGATGCGCGTTCGTGCCAAGACCAACGACGCCAATCGCACCACCCTGCTGGGCCTTACCTTCCTGACGATGCTGGTGATCCTGGTGTCGGTGGCGCATGAACTGGGCGGGCATATCGACAGCGCGGGCGTGGTTCTGGTGGTGTCGACGCTGGTGCTCGCCTGGCTGTTCACCAACACCGTCTACGCGATGCACTACGCGCACATCTTCTACGGCGATGCGAACAGCAGCGGCGGCGACGACGGCGGGCTGGACTTTCCCAAGACGCCGGAACCCGACTATTGGGACTTCGTCTATTACAGCTTCACCCTGGGCATGACGTTCCAGACAAGCGACGTCGACACGACCAGCGGCACGATGCGGCGGGTGTCGATCGGGCAGTGCCTGGCCGCCTTCGTCTTCAACCTGGGCGTGCTCGCCTTTACAATCAACGTACTGGGCGGCGGCAAGTAACCGGGGCCGATCGGTTCGCCGCCACGGGGCCGCGGCCGTATCCGCCGCTCCCGGCTCGAAACGACTGGACGTTTGACGTCGCGCGCGATTAAGCCCGCGCACATCATTTCACCTCGCCCCGAAGGTTCCCCTGCATGGTCCGCACGCTGCTCGCCGCCTCGCTCCCCGTCCTGCTGGCTACCTCCGCGCTCGCTGCCCCCGCAGCGGCGCAGCTCGTGCCCGAGACCAACTCGAAGCCGCAGCCGCTGCCCCCCTCGCCGCCGATGCCCGTGCCGCAGGACAAGCCCTATCCCGGCACGATCACGCTCGACATAGACGCGACCGACACGCGCCACGCCATCTTCACCACGCGCGAGACGATCCCGGTCGCGACGAGCGGCGACACGGTGCTGCTGTTCCCGCAATGGCTGCCGGGCAACCACTCGCCGTCGGGCCAGCTCGACAAGCTCGCCTCGCTCTATATCCGCGCGGGCGGTAAGCTGCTCCCCTGGACGCGCGACCCGACCGACGTATTCGCCTTCCACATCGACGTGCCCGCGGGCACCAAGCGGCTCGACGTGTCGCTCCAGTTCCTCGCCGCCACCGCCCCGGCGCAGGGTCCGATCGTCACCAGCCCGGACATGCTGCGGCTCCAGTGGAACTCGATGAGCCTGTATCCGGCCGGCTATTTCACCCGCGACATCCCCGTCGCCGCGACCGTCAAATATCCCGACGGCTTCTCCGCCGCGTCCGGCCTGCCCTCGACGCACACCGGCTCGACGTACAAGTACCAGACGACCAGCTACGAGATCCTGGTCGACTCGCCGGTGCTCGCCGGTCGCTACTATCGCCCGATCGTGCTCTCGCCGCAGGTGACGCTCGATACCTTCGCCGACCGGCCCGAGCTGCTCGCCGCCACCCCGCCGCAGGTCGACGCGCACAAGCGGCTGGTCGAGCAGGCGGTGAAGCTGTTCGGCGCGCAGCATTATGACAATTACCACTTCCTGTTCTCGCTGTCGGACCAGCTCGGCGGCATCGGGCTGGAGCATCATCGCTCGAGCGAGGACGGGTCGCGCCCGGGATATTTCACCGAGTGGGACATGCAGACGGGCGCCCGCAACCTGCTGCCGCACGAATATACCCATAGCTGGGACGGCAAATACCGTCGCGGCGCGGACCTGTGGACGCCCAATTTCGACGTGCCGATGCGCGATTCACTGTTGTGGGTGTACGAGGGCCAGACGCAGTTCTGGGGCTATGTCCTCCAGGCGCGCTCGGGCCTCGTCTCCAAGGACGATACGCTCGACCAATATGCCGGGATCATGGCGAACTACGACACCGCGCCCGCGCGTCACTGGCGCGACCTCGTGGACACGACGAACGATCCGATCATCTCGCAGCGCCGGCCCAAGGGCTGGACGAGCTGGCAGCGGAGCGAGGACTATTACAACGAGGGGCTGCTCGTCTGGATGGACGTCGATTCGCTCATCCGCGAGAAGACCGGCGGCACCAAGTCGATCGACGATTTCGCCCGCGCCTTCTTCGGCATGCGCGACGGTGACTATGGCGAGCTGACCTACACGCTCGACGACGTGGCTTCGACGTTGAACGGCGTCGTGCCCTATGACTGGAAAGCGTATCTGACGAAGCGGCTGACTGAGCATGCGCAGGGCGCCCCGATCGAGGGCTTCGCGCGCAACGGCTATACGCTGGTCTACACCGACCAGCCGAGCCGCATCGAGCGGCAGGCGCAGCGCGCGGGCGGCCCACGCGGTGGTGCCAATTACGCCTACTCGCTCGGTCTGGTCGCGGACAAGGACGGCAATCTGACGCAGGTCCTGTGGGACGGCCCGGCGTTCAAGGCCGGGATGACGGTGGGCACGCAGGTGACGCAGGTCGGCAACATGGCCTATTCGGACGACCGGCTGAAGGCGGCGGTGACCGCGGCCAAGGGCACCAAGACGCCGATCATGCTGACGATGAAGAACGGCGACGTCTTCCAGACGGTGTCGATCGACTATCACGGCGGCCTCCGTTACCCGCATCTCCAGAAGACCGGCACCGGAGAGACTGGGCTCGATCGCCTGCTGACCGCGCGATGATGGCGGCGGCGGCGCGGGCGGTCCTTCTCGTCGGCGCGGCGGTGGTCGCCGCGCCGGTGGTCGCGCAGCAGGCGCCGCTGCCGATGGCGGCGCCGTTCGCGGACACGATCCCGGCGGCGCAGGATACCGCCTGGCCCGGTACGCTGACGCTCGACGTCGACGCCTCGAACGCGGCGCAGGACATCATCTCGGTCCGCGAGACGATCCCGGTATCAGGGCCCGGTCCGCTGGTGCTGCTCTACCCAGAGTGGTTGCCCGGAGAGCATGGCCCCACCGGGCCGATCGCGCTGGCCGCCGGCTTTACCTTCACCGCGGGCGGCAAGCCGCTGGCGTGGCGGCGCGACTCCGTCGATGTCTACGCCTTCCACCTCGACGTTCCGGCCGGGGCAAGCAGCGTCGAGGCGCGGTTCCAGTTCCTGCCCCCGCATGAGCGCACCGGCAGCCCGCGCGTCGTCACCACGCCGACGATGGCCAACATCGAGTGGAACGCCGTCTCTCTCTACCCGGCGGGCCATTACGTCCGTCGCGTGCCCGTGAAGGCGAGCGTCACCTGGCCCGCGGGCTGGACCGGCTACACCGCGCTGCGCGGCACCCGATCGGGCGATCACACGGTCTATGAGACGGTGCCGTACGACGTGCTGGTCGACTCGCCGATCTTCGCCGGCCGCTACGCGCGGCAGGTGCAGCTCGACCCGGCGGTGACGCTCGACATCGTCGGCGACACGCCCGACGAGATACTGCCCTCACCGCAGGTCGTCGCCGCGCACAAGGCGCTGGTCGTGCAGGCGGACCGGCTGTTCGGCGCTCGGCACTACGACCATTATGATCTGCTGGTCGCGACGTCGGATGTGCAGTCGGACGAGGGACTGGAACATCACCGCAGCTCCGAGAACAGCTTCGGCGGCGACCTGTTCACCGATTGGGACTCGAACCTGGGCGATCACTACGTCGTCGCGCACGAGTTCACGCATAGCTGGAACGGAAAATACCGCCGGCCCTTCGACTTGTGGACGCCCGACTATCGCACGCCGATGCGCGACTCGCTGCTGTGGGTGTACGAAGGACAGACGCAGTTCTGGGGCAACATCCTCGCTGCGCGATCGGGGCTGTGGACGAAGGATCAGTATCTCGACAACCTCGCCGGGGTCGCCGCGCTCTATACGGGCGGAGAGCCGGGTATGGCGTGGCGCCCGTTGCAGGACACCACCAACGATCCGATCATCGCTCCGGCGGGAGGCAGCGACTGGGCGAGCTGGAGCCGCTCCTACGACTATTATCGCAATGGCGAGCTCATCTGGCTCGAGGCGGATGCGCAGCTTCGCTCGCTGACCGGCGGCGCCAAGGGGATGGACGATTTCGCCAAGCGCTTCTTCGGCGTCGAACCGGGCGTCTGGGATCGCGAGCACACGTACACATTCGACGATGTCGTCGCCACACTGAACGCCATCGCGCCTCACGACTGGGCGGGGTTCCTGCGGCGGCGGCTGGACGCCACCGGGCCCGCCTCGCTCGCCGGGATCGAGCAGGGGGGCTATCGCCTCGTCTTCACGACCGTTCCCAACGCGATGCGCAACAGCGCGCTCCAGAAGTTCAAAGAGGCTGATTTCACCTACTCGATCGGCATTCGCGCCGACGAGAAGGGCTCCGTGATCTCGGTGCTATGGCAAAGCGCGGCCTTCCTCGCCGGCGTGAAGCCGGGCGACGTGATCGTCGCGGTTGCCGACCATAGCTACCGCGCGCCGGTGCTCTCCGCGGCGATCAAGGCCACGGCCGGAAACGGGCGGATGCCGATCACGCTGTCGATCCGCTCCGGCGACCAGTTCCGCACTGTGTCGATCGCGTATCGCGGCGGCCTCCGCTACCCGCATCTCGAGCGGATCGCGGGCACCGAGGCGAGCCTGGACCGGCTGATCGCCCCACGATGAACCATCCGTCCAGATAGGGTCCGGAGCGGCTCCATCGACGTTCGACCCACATTGGGCTACTCGCCTGCAATATTCGCGAAGGAACCCGCATGCGTATCGACCTGATCCCGACCGGCAAGAACCCGCCGGACGACCTCAACGTCATCATCGAGGTGCCGACCGGCGGCGAGCCGGTGAAGTACGAGTTCGACAAGGAGAGCGGCGCGTTGTTCGTCGACCGCATCCTGCACACGCCGATGCGCTATCCGGCGAACTATGGCTTCGTGCCGCACACGCTGTCGCCCGATGGCGATCCGCTAGACGCGCTGGTGATCGCGCGCTCGCCGTTCATCCCCGGCTGCGTCGTGCGTGCGCGACCGATCGCGGTGCTGAACCTGGAGGACGAGGCGGGCGGCGACGAGAAGCTGGTCTGCGTGCCGGTGGATGCGGTGTTCCCCTATTACTCCAATGTCGGCGGCCGCGGTGACGTGCCCGAGATCGTGTTCGAGCAGATCGAGCATTTCTTCACCCATTATAAGGACCTGGAGAAGAAGAAGTGGGTCCGCGTCGGCAAATGGGGCGATGCCGAAGAGGCCAAGCAGATCACGCGGGAAGCGATCGAGCGGTACGACGCCGCCAAGTCGAAGGGCGTCGAGCCGCAGGACGCGGGCGCGGAACTGGGCCGGAAGGGCTGACGGTCAGTACGGGCGGTCAGGACGGGCGGCGACGGGGCTTCCTCGCCGGCGCCCGGCCGCCTGCCTCCAGCGCCAGGATCGCCCAGCGGCGCAGGTCGTCGGCATCGTCGTACACGCCATCGGGCGCCCGGCGGTAGTTCATGGTCCCGACGCCGTCGCCGCGCGGGTAGGTGAACCGTTTTGCGCCGGCCGCGTCCCAGGTCGCGTCGCTGACCGCATCCGCCTTGAACCACAGCGCATCGCCGGCGACGATCGCGAAGACCGTGCCGCCGCAATAGAGCGTCGCACCACCCATCATCGCGCGGCTGGTCACCGGGCCGAGTGGCGCCAGTGCCTCTTCCACCCAAGCGATCAGGCCGGTATCGACCGCCATCAGCCGTGCGGCGCCAGGCGCCGGAGCGCGGGGCCGTCGAGGCGCTGCACCGTCCATCCGTCGATGCCGTAGGCGCTCATCGTGCGGTGACAGGTCATGCTCATGCCGCCGCCTCCGTGGCCGCCACGCCCAAAGGCTCGCGACCGCGCATCGCGACCGCGCAGCCGGCGACGATCAGCAGCGCGCCCGCCACCGTCCAGCCCGACACCCGCTCCCCGAACGCCAGCCATCCGAACAGCGCCGCCCAGACGAAGGCGGTATATTCCACCGTCGCCAATGCCTGCGCCTCGGCCCGCGCATAGGCCCAGGCGATCAGCAGCGCCGACACCGTCCCGAGCATCGCCGCACCCAGGATCGCGGGCAACTGCGCCGCCGTCGGCCACGCGGACGTCCAAGGCGCGGCCGGCAGCATCGCGACGCCGATGACCAGGCTGGTGAAGAACGTGACCTCCAGCGGGTCGGCCGCCTGCGCCTGCCGCCGCAGCAGCACGAGCGACGCGGCATAGAGAATCGAGGCGACGAAGATGGCGATCGTGCCCAGTACTGTCTGCGTCGACGCCGCCGCCCGCGCCTCGCCCAGCGCGATCACGAGCACACCCAGCGTCGCGACCCCCGATCCCGCCACCGCCGCCCGCCGTACCCGCTCCCCCAACGTGAGGGCCGCCAGGAAGATCGCCAGCAGCGGCGCGAGGAAGGTGATCGCCACCGATTGCGCCATCGGCACCCGCGCCATGCCCCAGAAGAACAGCAGGACCGACAGGCCCGCCGCCAGCCCACGCCAGATGTGGAGGCGGAGCGCCGGTCCCGTCGGCCACGGCCGCCGGCGCGCGACGAACACGGCGCCCGTCAGGACCACGCCGACCACCGAACGCCACAGCACCGCGGCATAGGCGCCGTCCTCGATCGACAACCGCTTCATCAGCATGTCCATCACCGAATAGACGGCAATCCCCAGCATTGCCGCCGCGAGCGCCAGCGAGCGCTCGGGCCTTCGCCCTTCCGCCAATCCTAAATTGCCGTGCAGGCCGCGCAGGTACCGCGCACCTCCACCACCGGCCGAGCGGGCGCGAAGCCCGCCGCTTTCGCCACCCGCCGCACGCCGCCCGTCACCGCATCGTCGTCGAGGTGGACGGTCCGATGGCAGCGGTCGCAGATCAGGAAGATGCAGTCGTGCAGGCATTCCGGGTGCGCGTTGACGACATAGGCGTTCTCGCTCTCCACCCGGTGCGCGAGGTTGGTGGTCACGAACAGGTCGAGGATGCGATAGACGCTGTTGGCCGCAACCCGCCGGTCGCGCACGCGTCCCACCGTTTCGGCGATGTCATAGGCGGAGACGGGGCGCTCCGCGGTGGCGAGCACGCCGAAGATGTCGGCGCGCATCGGCGTCCACTGCTCGCCCGACCGCTCCAGCGTCGCCTGCGCCGCCTGCGCAAGGTCGATCCCCAACGGCTCGTGGTGATGGTGGCGGGCGATCATGGCGCATATGTAGGCCGCGTACCCCGCACGGGCAATCTCCCGGTTCGCCCGCCGCCGGGAACGCGCGATGTTCGTGGCGCCGAGCCTGGCGCGTCAGCCCGGCGGCGCGCGCCAGGCGCCGATCGCGACGCAGATCGCCAGCACCAGCGACAGCGGCCCGCGCAGCCGCATCCACCAGGCCGGCGTCAGCCCCGCGCTCGCCAGCATGCCGTCGACGACTGGGCTGACCAGGATGCCCGCCGCCAGCAACGCCGCCGCCGCCGGCCGCGTACCGGGCGCGAGCACCAGCAGCAGGACGACGAGCGCGACGAGGCTCGGCGTCACCGCCGCCAGCAGCCAGCCGGCGCGGGGGTATTGTTCTCCCTGCGCCGCGAACGCCCACCATGTCCCGCCCAGGAACGAGAAGATCAACGCGCCGTAGAAGACCAGCACCACCCAGGCGAACTGCTGCGGCGACCCTGCCGGCGCCAGGAACAGCCCGGCGGCGGCGGCGATCGGCGGCAACAGCCCGGCCCCGCCGAACGCGGCGACGGCAATGGGCACGCTACGGGAAGAGGGGCTGGCCATGCCGCAGCCTAGCGAGTCGCGACGGCCGCGTCATGTCCGCCGGGGTAGCGCAACCCGCGTCGCTCGCGTAGAGCGCGCGCGAGCCGCCGGAGACCAGCGCCATGAGCACCCGACCCGCCCCCCATAACGACGACGTCCAGCCTGCGGGCTTCTTCACCCGCGGCCTCGCCGACGCCGATCCCGCCGTGTTCGCCGGCGTGCGCCACGAACTGGCCCGCGAACAGACGCAGATCGAGCTGATCGCGAGCGAGAACATCGTGTCGCGCGCGGTGCTGGAGGCACAGGGCAGCGTCTTCACCAACAAATATGCGGAAGGCTATCCGGGCAAGCGCTATTACCAGGGCTGCGCGCCGTCGGACGAGGTGGAGAGCCTCGCGATCGATCGCGCCAAGCAGCTGTTCGGCTGCGGCTTCGTCAACGTCCAGCCGCATTCGGGGGCGCAGGCCAACGGCGCGGTGATGCTCGCGCTGGTGAAGCCCGGCGAGACGATCCTGGGAATGAGCCTCGACGCCGGCGGCCACCTCACGCATGGCGCCAAGGCGTCGATGAGCGGCAAGTGGTTCGACGCGGTGCAATATGGCGTCGATCGCGACACGCATCTGATCGACTATGACGAGGTCGAGCGGCTGGCGATCGAGCGCAAACCGCGCCTCATCATCGCCGGCGGCTCCGCCTATCCGCGCCAGATCGACTTTGCCCGCTTCCGCGCGATCGCGGACAAGGTCGGCGCCTATTTCATGGTCGACATGGCGCATTTCGCGGGCATCGTCGCCGCCGGGCTGCACCCGACGCCGTTCGGCCACGCGCATGTCGTGACGACGACCACGCACAAGACGCTGCGCGGGCCCCGTGGCGGCATGGTGATGACCGATGACGAAGCCATCGCCAAGAAGATCAACTCGGCGGTGTTCCCGGGCCTGCAGGGCGGCCCGCTGATGCACGTGATTGCCGCCAAGGCGGTGGCGTTCGGCGAGGCGCTGCAGCCTGAGTTCAGGGGCTATATCGCCGCCGTCGTCGAGAACGCGAAAGTGCTGGCGGCGACGCTGAAGGAGCGCGGGGCCGACATTATCGCCGGCGGCACCGACACGCATCTGGCGCTCGTCGACCTGCGGCCGCTCGGCATCACCGGCCGCGACGCGGACGAGGCGCTGGAGCGCGCGGGCATCACCTGCAACAAGAACGGCGTGCCGTTCGACCCGCTGCCCCCCGTCAAGACCAGCGGCATCCGCGTCGGCACGCCTGCGGGCACGACGCGCGGCTTTGGTCCCGCCGAGTTCCGCGAGATCGGCCATATGGTGGCCGACGTGCTCGATGGCCTTGCGAAAGCCGGCGAGAACGGGGACCCCGCGGTGGAGGCGAACGTTCGAGACCGGGTGCGCGATCTGTGCGCGCGCTTTCCGATCTACGAAGGATAAGCCCATGTTCGACAAGGTCCGCGGTGAAATCAACAGCGATCCCAAGCTCGGCCGCAAGATGGCGATCTATGGCGGCATCGGCGCGCTGATCGCGATCCCGCTGCCGATCGTCGGCCCGGTGATCGGCGCCGTCATCGGCACGTCCATCGCCTATGCGCGTCGCACCAAGAGCTGATCGGGCCGAATGCGCTGCCCGTTCTGCGGCCATGAAGACAGCCAGGTAAAGGACAGCCGCCCCACCGACGATGGGGCGGCGATCCGGCGGCGGCGGCAGTGCGAGGGGTGCGCGGCGCGGTTCACCACCTTCGAGCGTATCCAGTTGCGTGAGTTGACGGTCGTGAAGAGCGGCGGCGAGGTGGGGGCAGTCGTTCGTCGCGAGCCGTTCGACCGCGAGAAACTGCTCCGATCCCTGTCGATCGCCGCCCGCAAGCGGTCGATCGAGCCGGCCCGGCTGGAGAAACTGGTATCCGGCATCCAGCGCCGTCTCGAGACGACCGGCGATAGCGAGGTGACCTCCAAGCGGATCGGCGAGCTCGTGATGGACGGGCTCCGCGCGCTCGATCCCGTCGCCTATATCCGCTTCGCCAGCGTCTACCGCGATTTCAGCGAGGCGCGCGATTTCGAGGAGTTCGCCGGCCATGTCGGCGAGGCGGCGACGGAGTCGTGAGCGCGTCCGGCGCAAAGCCCCCCGTGATCGTGCTGGTCCGCCCGCAACTGGGCGAGAACATCGGCAAGGCGGCACGCGCGATGCTCAATTTCGGGTTGATCGAGATGCGCCTCGTGACCCCGCGTGACGGCTGGCCCAATCCCGCCGCGGGGCCCGCGGCATCGGGCGCGGACCAGGTGCTGGCCGAGGCGCGGGTGTTCGAGAGCGCCGCCGACGCGGTCGCGGACTGCGAGCAGGTCTATGCCACCACCGTCAGGAAGCGCGGCGTGACCAAGCCGGTGGTGACGCCGGAAGTCGCGGCGCGCGCAATCCACGCCGGCCCCGGCCGTTCCGCCATCCTGTTCGGGCCCGAGCGATCGGGGCTGGAGACCGACGACGTCGCGCTCGCCCGCACCATCATCACCGTGCCGATCAACCCGAGCTTCGGCAGCCTCAACCTCGCGCAGGCGGTGATCCTGGTCGCCTACGAATGGTCCAAGTCCATGGACCTCGCGCAGCCGCCGGAAACGGAGCTGCCGCCGCCCGCCCCGCAGGAGGAGCTGGAGGGGATGATCGCGCAGCTCGACGGGATGCTGGTGGCGTCGCATTTCTTCCACCCGCCCGATCGCACGCCCGTGACCCGCCGCACGTTGCGCACGCTGTTGACCAAGCCGGGCTGGTCGAGCGGCGAAGTGCGCACCATGCGCGGCGTCCTGTCGGCGCTCGCGGGCGCCAAACGCGCGAAGGATTAGCGCAAGGCGGCTTGATCCGGACAGCAGCCTTGTCCTAGCCTGCCGGTCGCGGCCAGGGGACGGCCGACGAACCGGGAGCATCCGATGACCAAGACCTCGCCTACCCTGGCGCTCACCCTCGCCGCCCTGTGCATGGCCTCGCCTGTCGTAGCGAAGGACAAGAAGCCGGTCGATCCCAACAAGAAGATCTGCCGCACCGACACCAACACCGGAAGCATCATGCCCAAATCCACGTGCCATACGGCAGCGGAATGGGCGGCGATCGACCATTCCACCGGCGCGGGCGGCTCGCCGACGGGTGACCTGCGCGGTCAGGGCGGAGCGAGACCGGCCGGCTTCTGACCCTCGTCGCGGGACGAAGCCTGACGCGCCGTTGACGCGCAGGCCCTTCCCTGCCATGGACCGCGCCTTCGCGAATGGCCCCGCACTCCGGTGAAGCGGCGGCCCTGCCCTCCTGTCGGGAGACGCAGGCGATGACCGGATATGATCCGCCTTCCCAGGATGGCGGGTCCGTCGTTGGCATCTGCAAAGGAATATCTCATGTCGAAGCGCTCCAGCGCCAAGCACAAGCTCGATCGCCGGATGGGCGAGAACATCTGGGGTCGCCCCAAGAGCCCGGTCAACAAGCGCGAATATGGCCCGGGCCAGCATGGCCAGCGCCGCAAGGGCAAGGTCAGCGATTTCGGCATCCAGCTGCGTGCCAAGCAGAAGCTGAAGGGCTATTACGGCGACGTCACCGAGAAGCAGTTCAAGCAATGCTATCAGGAGGCCGCCCGGATGAAGGGCGATACCTCGCAGAACCTGATCGGCCTGCTCGAACAGCGGCTCGACATGATCGTGTACCGCGCCAAGTTCGCGCCGACGGTCTTCGCCGCGCGCCAGCTCGTCAGCCACGGCCATGTCCGCGTCAACGGCGTGAAGTGCAACATCGCTTCGCGTCGCGTCTATGCGGGCGAGGAGATCACGCTGGGTGCCAAGGCGCAGGAGATGGCGCTCGTGCTCGAGGCACAGCAGCTCGCCGAGCGCGAGATCCCCGAATATGTCGCGCCGGACGGCAGCGCCAAGGTGACCTTCACGCGCATTCCGACGCTGGACGAGGTGCCGTATCCGGTGAAGATGGAGCCGAACCTGGTCGTGGAGTTTTACAGCCGCTGACGCGACGGTCGTAGCGTAAGCTACGGCCAAGCGCATCATCAGCGGCTCGGCCGACCTCGCTTTGGCGAGGATCGACGGCGTGGCCCTTCGACTGCCTGCAGGGCAGGCGCTCAGAAGAGCCTTCGCCACGACGCCCCTTCTCCGAACAAAAGGGCGGCTTCCACCAGGAGCCGCCCTTTCCACGTCCGCCCGCCGTCATCCCACCAACGCCCGGTCCCTCAGCCCCCGCCACACGCGCACCGCCTGCACCGTCTCAGTCACGTCGTGGACGCGCAGCAACTGCACCCCGGCTTGCGCCCCCGCCAACGCCAGCGCGAGGCTGCCGCCCAGCCGCTCGCCCACCGGAGCCTCACTCGACAACGCGCCGATCAGCCGCTTGCGGCTCGCCCCCAGCATCACCGGGCAGCCGAGCCCATGGAACACGGCGAGCCCGTTCAGCAGCGCGAGATTGTCGGCGAGCGACTTGCCGAAGCCGATGCCGGGATCGACGACGACGTCGCGCACGCCCGCCGCGCGGACTGTCGCGACGCGCGCCTCGAGCCAGTCGAACACCTCGCCCACCACATCGGCATAGGAGACGCGGCCATGCCCGCCCTGGCGCGGATCGGGCGAGTGCATCAGCACGACCGGGCAGCCTGCGCGCGCCACGACCTCCAGCGCGGACTCGTCCCACATCAGCGCCGACACGTCGTTGACGAGTCCCGCGCCGGCGGCGAGCGCCGCCTCCATGACGGCGGCCTTGCGCGTGTCGATCGATACCGGCGTACCCGCGCGCGCCAGCCGTTCGACGACCGGCACGACGCGGGCGATCTCGTCCTGCTCCCAGACGGTCGTGGCACCCGGCCGCGTCGACTCGCCGCCGACATCGACCAGCGCCGCGCCCGCCGCGGCCATGTCGACGCCGGCGCCGGCGGCAGCGGCGGGATCGTCAGTGTGGGTGCCGCCGTCCGAGAAGCTGTCGGGCGTCACGTTGAGGATGCCTGCGACCAGTGGCTGATCGAACCGCAGCACGCGCTCGCCGATCGTGACCGGCGCGCGGGTGCTGGTGATGGCCGCATGATGCCGCGCCAGCCGCTCGCCGTCATGCGAGCGCGCCAGCCAGCCATCGATATCCGCGACCGCCACGCTTTCCCGCCAGCGGCCGCCGTCGATCACGTCATAGCCGGCGAACCACTGCATCGACCCGGCGAGCCGCGCGACGCTGCCGTCCGGGCGCCCGATGGGGGAGGACACGATCTGGGTTGGGCAAAGATGCATGCGCGGCTCCTAGCGCCGGTCCGTTTGCCTGCCGAGCCTCATCGAGATCGCACCTCAGGAACGACGAGTTCAAGTCGAGCAGGTGAAAGCGACCGCTCGTGATTCAGCCGTCCGAAAGGCGGATGGGAGGTGGCCGTGCGCCTGGCCTATTTCGTGTATACGAAGGTGAGATGTAGCTCCGAAGACAACACGTTGATGCTGTCGGTGGCGATCGGCTGAAACCCGTTGCTTGAATCGTACACGCCGGTGACCGCCGCTATCCGGACTGCGCCGCGAGAAAGCGGGATACCGCCGCCGGGAAAGGTGACGTTGATCGGGAGAGTGGCGTTGTTGCTACCCGCCTGCTTCAGGATACCGGCGAATATCGCCGGATCGGCGCTGTGATGAGATGGTGCATAAGCGGCACCGACTAGTTGGGCCGAACCGGGATTGGTCGCACTGCTGATCGAGAACAGGAACTCCCGATCGTTCGCGTCCGGCTTCGCATTGTCGAGCGCAGCGTTTCCATATATCCCGAGTAGCCGGACATCTGACCCATCCCCGATGGCGTAGTCGTAATTTGCCGCTTCGCCTGAGCCATGATCCGTCGCGGTATATATCTCGGTTCCGATATGCACGGTGCTTGGAGTGGGGCTTGACGTGGTCGTCTGCGCCACTGCCGGAGTGACGGACGCCGTGGTCGCAGCAGCGACGAACAGCGTCTTGAGAACCGGAGGGATGTAGGCTGACGCTACCGAGGCGGCGGTCACGGCAGCGGCGACGACGATCTTGAACGTTGGTTTCATGGTGAGTTGGTGACCTTTCGATACCGTTGATCCAGGGCGTCTTGTCGCAACGAGCGGCTCGACTTCGCTCTCACGCGCCGTGAGACCAGGTCAAATGAACGCAGATGGACGCAATGTCTCTCTCCAGCACCTAGGCCTGCGTCGCCAGCAGGTATGTCTGCCGCAGCAGGTCGATCGGCTGGAGCTTGCCCTCCATCTCGACGTGCCAGAACGTCCAGCCGTTGCAGGCCGCCGCGCCTTGCAGCGTGCAGCCGAGCTTGTGGATCGACCCCACCTCGCCGCATGCCGACAACAGGCTGCCGTCGACGCGCACGCTCGCGCGGAAGCGGCGTTTGAGGTCGACCAGCTCGGCGCCGGGCGCGAGCATGCCGGTCTCCACCAGCGTGCCGAACGCGACCTTCGGGCTTTGCCGCGGGCTCATCATCGTTTTCAGCGCCGCCTCGTCGAGCGGCAGCGCGGCGTCGATGCGCGCCTGCGCGGCCGCGCAATAACCCTCCTCGCGCTCGATGCCGATCCAGCGGCGGCCGAGCCGCTTCGCCACCGCGCCCGTCGTGCCGGTGCCGAAGAACGGGTCGAGCACCACGTCTCCGGGCTTGGTGCTCGCCAGCAGCACGCGGTACAGCAACGCCTCGGGCTTCTGCGTCGGATGCACCTTGACGCCGCCCTGCTTCAGCCGCTCGGGGCCGCCGCAGATCGGGAACTCCCAGTCCGACCGCATCTGCAACTCGTCGTTCAGCGTCTTCATCGAGCGATAGTTGAACGTGTAGCGCGCGTCCTCGCCTTTGGCGGCCCAGATCAGCGTCTCGTGCGCGTTGGTGAAGCGGGTGCCGCGGAAATTGGGCATCGGATTGGCCTTGCGCCACACGACGTCGTTGAGGATCCAATAGCCCAGATCCTGCACCGCCGCCCCGACGCGGAAGATGTTGTGGTAGCTGCCGATGACCCAGATCGTGCCGTCGTCCTTCAACACGCGGTGCGCTTCGGCCAGCCAGGCGCGGGTGAAGGCGTCATAGTGCGCGAAGCTCTCGAACCGGTCCCAATCGTCTGTCACCGCGTCGACGTGGCTACCGTCGGGACGGCACAGTTCGCCACCAAGCTGGAGGTTGTAGGGCGGGTCGGCGAACACGCAGTCGACAGACCTCGCCGGGAGTGCGCGCATCGCGGCGATGCAGTCGGCGCGCAGGATCGTGTCGAGCGGGAGCGCCGCCGGGATCGCCTCCACCTGCCGCTCGCGCGTCCGCACCCCCATCGCCGTCGTCCCCCTGCGCTCGATCCTGCGGACCGGCGACATATCGTCAAGCGATCATTGGTTAACGATAAAGGTTGCTGGGCGGTTAACTGCGTCAGTCCTGCTGCCGCCAGAACCAGATGTTGAGGCCTAGGCCGTTGGTGGACTCAACCGCTAGCGGTGTGACCCGAACGCATCAGGACGTCGGCGAACCGCTCGCCGGCGCGCGCGACCGGCGCGAAGCTGCGGCGGTGGAGCGGCGAGGGCCCGTGCTCGGTCAGTGCGCGCAGATGCGCAGGCGCGGCATAGCCCTTGTTTGCGTGCCAGTCATATTGCGGATGCGCGGCGGCATGCGCCAGCATGATCGTGTCGCGCGTGTGCTTGGCGACGACCGAGGCCGCCGCGATCGACAGCGACAGCGCGTCGCCACCGACGATCGCGGTGGCGGGGTGCCCCCAGCGCGGCAGGCGGTTGCCGTCGACCAGCACATGCGCCGGGCTCTCTCCCAGTGCCTCGACCGCGAGCGTCATCGCCTTCATCGTCGCCCAATAGATGTTGAGCCGATCGATCTCGTCCGCCTCGACGATGCCGATGCCGACGCGCGCGCGCCGGTGGAGCAGGCCACATAGCCGCGCGCGCTCGGCGGCGGGGAGCTTCTTAGAATCGTCGATCCCCCGCGGCACGCCCCGCAGCGGCAGGATGACGGCGGCGGCGACCACCGGCCCGGCGAGCGGACCACGCCCGGCCTCGTCCACCCCCGCGACGGGGGCGGGGCAGCGTTTCTCGTGGCGGAGGTGGGGCATCAGCCTTCCAGTTCGTCGAACGGCACGACGCCCAGCGCGTGGCCGAGCGGGCCGTGTCCCTGCCCCAGCCCAGGCGCGGACAGGATCGCGATGCGGACGAAGCGCACCGCCCGTACGAAGGCGTCTTCGATGCCCAGACCGGAGGCAAGTCCCGTCGCGAGGGCGCTCGCGAACGTGCAGCCGGTACCATGCGTGTCGTCAGTGTCGAACCGCCTGCCTTCGAGCTTACGCAAGAGGCCGGAGGGTGACAGCAGTCGGTCGACGACGTGTGGCCCCGACGCATGCCCGCCCTTGACGACCAAGTGGCAGCCATGCGCCAGCACCGCGGCCTCGCCCCCCAACGCTTCCAGTTCGGGTAGATTTGGTGTCACCACCGAGGCGCGCCGCATCAGCTGCTCGAACGCGGTGATCGTCGCCGCGTCGGCCAGCGCGTCGCCGCTGGTCGCGACCATGACGGGATCGAAGACGACGGGCACATCGACACGCTCCAACCACCCCGCCACCGCCACCGCCGTCTCCGCCGAGCCCAGCATCCCGATCTTCACCGCATCGACACCGATGTCGTCCATGCACGAGGCGATCTGCGCCATCACCATGTCGGTCGGCACCGGCATCGCCCGCTGCACCCCCATCGTGTTCTGCGCGGTGATCGCGGTGATCGCCGTCATCGCGTGGCCACCCAGCATCGTGACCGTCTTGATATCGGCCTGGATGCCCGCGCCACCGCCCGAGTCCGAGCCGGCGATGATGAGGATGCGCGGCGTCATGCGCTCGCCCTGCTCCCGAGCCGCTGCGCCGGCAAGGGTGGCGCGTTGACACGGACAAGCGGCGGGGGTTCACCGCGGGTTCAATGCCGCCCGCCCATGAGGTGCCGATGACCCGTTTCCTCCTCGCGCCGCTGATGGCGATCACGCCGCTCGTCCTCGCCGCGCCGGTGGCGGCCGCCCCCACGCCGGCGGTGCCCGCCACCGGCGACCTCGGCCTCGTCCAGCGTCACCTCCAGGCGCTCGACACGATGACGGCGGCGTTCGTGCAGACCGATCGCGCGGGCAAGGTGCTGACGGGCACGCTGACGCTCAAGAAGCCCGGGCGCATCCGCTTCCAATATCAGCAGGGCGTGCCGATCCTGATCGTCGCGGAAGGCGGCGCGCTGACCTTCGTCGATTATTCGGTGAAGCAGGTCCAGCGCTGGCCGATCAAGAACTCGCCGCTCGCGGTGCTGCTCGATCCCGATCGCGACATCACCCGCTATGCGCACGTCGTCTCGAGCGACGCGCGGACGATCTCGGTGGACGCGGTGGATCCCAAACATCCCGAATATGGCCGCATCACGCTGATCTTCGCGCGCGAGCCCGCCGCGCCCGCGGGGCTGACGCTGGAGGGATGGGTGATGCTCGACAGCCAGGGCAACCGGACGACGGTGCGGCTGGCGGATCAGAAGTTCAACGTCGCCGTGCCCGACAACAGCTTCGCCTGGACCGACCCGCGGCGGAAGGGACGGTGACCGCGCGCCGCCGGTCGCGGGCGGGCGTCGCATGACAAGTGCGCCATTCACGTCCGCGACAGGTTGGCGCCGCTAGGGCGACTAGGCGGCCGCGGTGCCTTTGGGGTTTCCCCCCTGTTGCCCGGAGGTAGTGCGGTTCGCCTGCGTGACGAACGCTGAGTCGGCCCTCGTTCCATGCCCCCGGAGCGAGGGCCTTTCCGCGCCGGGCGGCTTGCAACTGCAAGACTCGCCCTAGCGCGGCCGACGGCGCGAAGCGGCCGATCGACGGCGTGGCTTTGCCACGACGCCCCTTCTACATTCGGCGAACCACCAGCCGCGACGCTTGTGGAAGCCTAGACCCCGGAAAAAGTCCGGGATGACTGTGAGGGGACGCTCGCCTCCCAGGGGGTGACGCCCCCCTTCTCAACTCCTAAGTCCGCCCCGTGAAGATCGCCTCCTGGAACATCAACTCGGTGCGGTTCCGCATCGGGATCGTCACGCGGTTCCTGCGCGAGGCCGCGCCCGACATCCTGTGCCTGCAGGAGACCAAGGTGGTCGACGCGGACTTCCCCGCCGACGCCTTCCACGCGCTGGGCTACGACCACATCCTGCTTCACGGCCAGCGGATGCACCACGGCGTAGCGATCGTGTCGCGCGTGCCCGTCGAGGCGGACGACCGCTTCGACTGGCAGGCGAACCGCGAGGCGCGGCACCTGGGCGTGCGGCTCCCCAACGGCGTACGGCTGGAGAACGTCTATGTCCCTGCGGGCGGCGACGTGCCCGATCGCGAGGTGAACCCGAAGTTCGGGCAGAAGCTCGACTTCCTCGAACGGATGACGCGCTGGTCCGAAACGCTGCCCGGCCCGACATTGCTGGTGGGAGACCTCAACATCGCGCCGCTGCCGTCGGACGTGTGGGGGCACAAGCAACTGCTCGGCACCGTCAGCCACACGCCCATAGAGGTCGAGACGCTGGCTCGGTTGCAGGCGGCGGGCGACTGGGTGGACCTCGGCCGGCATTTCCACCCCGCGCCCAAGCGGCTGCATACGTGGTGGAGCTATCGCGCGAAGGACTGGGCCGCGTCCGATCGCGGGCGGCGGCTCGACCATCAATGGGCGACGCGCGATCTCGCCGCGCAGGCGGTGGCGCATAGCGTGTTCGAGGACTGCCGCGGCTGGCCGACGCCCAGCGACCATGTGCCACTGATCACGGAGTTCGCCTGGTGAGCCCCGGGGCGGACCCGGCGCGCGATGTCGCGCGCGCAATCGACTCGCTGCGGCGCGGCTGGGCGATCGGCGTCGGCGCGCATCGGTTGCTGCCGATCGAGACCGCCGACCCGGTGCGGCTCGCCGCCTTTGACCCGGAGCGCAACGCGCCCGTCCTGCTGTCCGCCGGCCGCGCCGCGACGCTGAAGCTCGCCAACCAGCGCCATGCGGCGATCGGCGCCGCGACTCCGGACGGGCCGGTGCTGGTGGAGCGCGTGCCGTGGCTCGACTTCGCCGCCGCCACCGCGCTCGCCGACCCGCAGCTCGATCTGGCGACGCCGCTCAAGGGCCCGTTCCGCGCGCTGCCGGTCGCCGATCCCGCGCCGCTCGCCGCCGCCTTGCGCCTCGCGCGGCTTGCGGGCGTGCTGCCCGCCTTCTTCGTCGGCTCCGGTACCGGTGGGGGATCGGCCGACGTCGTGATCACGCCCGCAGCGATCGACGCCCATGAGGACGCCGCCCGCCTGACCATCGCCGCCCGCGCGCACCTGCCGGTCGCGGGCGCCGAGCAGGCCGAGATCGTCGCCTTCCGCACCCCCGAACAGCCCGGCGAGCATGTCGCGCTGGTGATCGGCAAGCCCGACGGGAGCCCGCCGCTGGTGCGGCTTCATTCCGAGTGCCTGACGGGCGACATGCTCGGCAGCCTGAAGTGCGACTGCGGCCCGCAGCTCCACGCCGCGATCGACGCCATCGCCGCGGCCGGCTGGGGCGTCCTGCTGTACCTGAGGCAAGAAGGGCGCGGGATCGGCCTCGTCAACAAGCTGCGCGCCTATGCGCTGCAGGACCAGGGGTTCGACACCGTCGACGCCAACACGCGGCTGGGCTTCGCGGTCGACGCGCGCGATTACCGGGTGGCGGCGCGGATGCTCGCGCTGCTGGGGCAGGCGCGCATCCGGCTGCTGACCAACAATCCGCAGAAAGTGGCGCAGCTTGGCGCCGCCGGGATCGAGGTCGTCGAGCGCGTTCCCCATCATCTGCCACCCAACCCGCACAACGAGCGCTACCTCGCGACCAAGCGCGACCGGACGGGGCATGAGTTTTGAAGCGGCTGCTATGAAGCGCCTGCCATGAAGCGCTTATTGGTGCTGTTCGGCGCGGCCGTGCGCGCGGACGGAGCCCCCAGCGAGACGCTCGCGCGCCGGATCGGCTATGCGGCGGCGGCGGCGGAGCATGACCCGGGGCTGACATTGTTCTGTTCGGGCAGCGTCGGGCGTCACGGCCCGTCGGAGGCGTCGGTGATGGCGGGGCTGCTCGGCGGCAGCGTGGCGGCGAGCCGGCTGCACCTCGACGAGGCGAGCCGCGACACGCTGCAAACGGTTCGCGCCGCCACCGCCTATGCGCGGGCGCACGGGTTTGGCTCCGTCCTCTCCTGCACCGACTCGTACCACCAGCCGCGCGTCCGGATGCTGTTCGCGCTGCAGGGCCTGCGCTGTGCGCCGCTTCCCCTGCCCCGCCGTGGCAGCCGCCGCGCACAATGGCGGATGCGGCTGCGCGAGGCGGCGGCGATCCCCTATGACTTGATCGCGGGGCTGTGGGCGGGTCGCCGGCGATAGGTGCCGGTGAACCGGACGTTCATGCCACCGCAGTTGCCGTCGTCCTCGACCAGCAGATAGTCACCGAGCAGGCGGAGGGTCGCGCGGCAATCGTAGGAGTCATTGCCGTTGCTATAGTCGAGACGGTCCGCGTTGACGGCAAACGTGCCCTCGAGGTTGCCGACATTGGGGCCGCTTGGCCGGTCGGCCGGATGGGCGCCAGGCCAATACGCATCGCCGTCGACTCGCAGTCGCCCTTGGGTCGCCCTCGTCAGCCGGATGTGGTCGTCATCCATATACCAGTCGCCGACCCAGGCGGAGAGCGCCGGGTGCGACGCGGCAGCGTCCAAGGCCAGCCGATCGGTGTCCACCCACCCGGTCGTCTCGCGAGCCCGCGAGAACATCGCGCAGCTCCTGCTTCCGATCCGCCCGTAGACGACGACGCGGTCGCCCGGCACCACATAGGCGCGCTCGCTGCAGCCCGCATCGCGGCAACCTGGCGTCCGGTAGAAAACGAGCGGTGGGCCCGGCAGAACACGGTACAGGCGCGCGGTCGCTATCCCATCCGGCGGACAACCGGGAACAAACATGGCGGCAAATAACGCCAAGGCAGGGATCATGTAGCCTCCCGATCGTCGCGACCATCCGTCGACCGCGTTCCACGTGGAACGACCCCTTTTGCAAGCGTCAGGCGAGAAGGCACGCCGCCTCCTCGAAGTCCGTCGCGACCGCCGCAACGCCGATCGCCCGCAATCGGTCAAAATGGTCCGGGCCACAGTGCCGGCCGGCGACGAGGCCGATCACGAACGCTCCGCTCGCCACCGCGCTGGTCGCGCCCACTGGTGAATCCTCGATGATCGCGCACCGCTCGATCGCGACGTTCAGCCTGGCGGCGCCGAACATATAGAGGTCAGGTGCGGGCTTGCCGCGCTCGACATGCTCGCGGCCCGAATAGATGTGGTCGCCGAACGCGTCGGCGAGGCCGATATGGTCGAGGTGGCGGCGGATCCAGGCGGTGCCGCTCGACGAGACGATCGCCTTGGGCAGCGCGGACGGCAACGAGCGGACGAAGGCGACCGCGCCCGCCACCTCGCCCACGCCCTCGCGCATCGCACGCTCGTCCTCGATCCGGCGGGCGGCGTGGAAGCTGTCGGGAATGGGCCCGCCGATCCACCGCTCGATCGCGGCGTGGAAGTCGGGGCCGGCAAGGCCCATGAAATGGGCCATCGACTCTTCGGGACTGGTCGGGTGGCCGATGCCGGTCAGATAGTCGGCGATCTGGCGATTGCCGGCATATTCGCTCTCGATCAGCACGCCGTCGAAGTCGAATAGCAGAGCATCGAACTTGCAGTCGATCGATCCGGGAGATCGATCGCTTCGATGCTCTTCCGCGAAGCGGGCATCGGACGTCATGACCGGCCTCCGAACAAGGCGCTGCCGACGCGGACATGGGAGGCGCCCAGCATCACCGCCGTCTCCAGATCGTCCGACATACCCATGCTCAGCCCGTCCAGTCCATGGTCGCGGCGGAATTTGGCCAGCAGCGCGAAATAGGGCGCGGCCTCGACACCGGCGGGAGGCACGGCCATCAGGCCGGCAACCCGCAGCTCCGCGTTCCGCATGCTCGCCAACAGGGCCGGCAGATCGGCGATCGCGCAGCCCCCTTTTTGCGGTTCGTCGCCGATGTTGACCTGAACGAACAGCTCCGGCCGTCGCCCGGTCTTCGCCACCGCACGCGCCAGCGCGGCGACGAGCGACGGCCGGTCCACCGAATGGATCGCGTCGAACAGCGCGACCGCAGCCTCCGCCTTGTTCGACTGAAGCTGGCCGACGAGGTGCAGCGCGACGTGCCGATAGTCGGCCCGGAGCGCCGGCCACTTGTCCTCCGTCTCCTGAACGCGATTCTCGCCGAACACGCGGTGGCCCGCGTCGAGCAGCGGGCGGATCGCGTCCGCCGGGTGCGTCTTGCTGATTGCGATCAGCATGACGCCGGCAGGGTCGCGCCGCGCGAGCCGGGCGGCGGCGGCAATGCGGTCCTGCACGGCTGAAAGAGAGGGACAGGGTCGTGGGTCTTGCGTCATCCGCACGCTATAGGGAGGGTGATGCGGTATCGCCAACCTGTCCCGGGCCAAGCGCTTCCCAGCGTGTGGCTGATGACGGACGAGCGGCTGGGCGATGGATTGTGGGTTGCGCTCGCCCAGCTGCCGCGCGGCGCAGGGGTGGTGTTCCGCCACTATGCGACCGTCCCCGCCGAGCGCCGGCGATTGCTGGCCGCCGTCGCCCGCGTGTGCCGGGCGCGGCGGCTGATGCTGGTGGTGGCAGGTAAGCCGATCCGGGATTGGCCTGGACACGGCAGGATACCGACCCATGGCCGGCGCGGCTCGCTCACCTGGCCTGCGCATGATCGGCGAGAAGCGATCGCGGCCGCGCGCGCCGGCGCCCTGCTCGTGTTCGTATCGCCGGTGTTCGCCACCCGCTCGCACCCCGGCGCTGTCGGCCTAGGCCCGCTCCGCGCAGCCGCGATCGCACGCGGATTGCCGGTGATGCGGATCGCGCTGGGCGGAATGGATGCCGGTCGGTTCCGGCGCGTCGCCGGCTTGGGCTTCGATGGGTGGGCCGCAATCGATGCCTGGCAGGTCGTGCCCCCGCACGAACTCTCGCGCTGACCGGGCGATCAGAAGCGGAATGCGGTGCCCACATAGACGGCCTGGCTGTCGTGCCGTTGCGTGTCGATCGTCTGCTGCTGCTGGTCGAGATCGCGGCGGTAGCGCATGCCGGCGGTCAGGTCGACGTTGTGCGTCAGGCGATAGGCGCCGCCGACGTCCACCGAATAGCTCGGCGCCTGCTCGACCAGCTTCGGCGCGTCAGCGAGCGGACGATCCATCAGCCCCTTCACACGGCCGGTGAACCGATTGAGCGTGTAGCTCATCCCCAGATCGGCCGCCTCGCGGCTGCCGGGCTGACCGGCGAGGTCGACATGCGCGACGTCGCCTGAGACTGCGAACCGCTTCCACCCGATCGCCGCGCCCATGTTGTACGCGATCGGCGCCAGGCCGACTGTCGCCGGCGTCTTGTCGAGGCTGGCCAGCGCGCGGGTGGAGCGCGAGCGGACGGCGACCGTCACCGCGCGGCTGATCCGCCGCGTTTGCGCAGGGGTGAAGTCGAAGCCATCATCGGCGAGGCCGCTGCGCGCGAACATCGCGGCGAGCCGCGGATCGGCGGCAGCGGGCGTGAAAGTGCCCATGCCGCCCGCTGACGCCACCGATGCGCGGCGCCCGATGATCTGCTGCGGCGTCTCTTCCGGCGCGCCGAACGCGGGCGCGACCATGGCGCCCGTCGCGACGAGCGCGGCAGCGGCGATCATGACGGTCAGGCGCGGTACGGCCACGGTAACGACGATCCTCCTGCCCCGGCGATTCACGCCGGGTTGTCCTTAAAACGCGCCTAGCAGGATTCGCTCCTTCGTCACCCCCGCGGCGACACATTTCGGGGCGGCTGTTGCACTTACCCCACAGGCGGGCGCGGGTTGCGGCTGCGCACGCCGAGGGGTAGATGCAATCGCACCTCCCGCTTTCGTCCAGGACCGATGCACATGATCCGCCCGCGCGCCACCGCCCTTGCCGCATCGGCCTCCCTCGCCCTGCTCGCGCTCGGCGGCTGCGTCCACGGCAAGCACAAGAAGGTGAACCCCGACGTCGCCGCGTCCAAGGTAACGACGATCGGCGTCAACGCCTATCTGTGGCGCGCGAGCCTCGACACGCTGAGCTTCATGCCGCTGGTGCAGACCGACTCAAACGGCGGCGTGATCGTCACCGACTGGTACATCAACCCGCAGGCACCGACCGAGCGGCTGAAGGTGACGGTGACGATCCTCGACCAGGACCTGCGCGCCGACGCGCTGCGCGTCGCGGCGCTGCGCCAGGTGCAGCAGAACGGCCAGTGGATCGCGGCGCCCGTGCAGGCGGCGACGGTGCAGAAGCTCGAGGACATCATCCTGACCCGGGCCCGCGACCTGCGCCGTGCCGCCATCGTCGGCTGATCGAGGTCATGTCATCGCGCGCCGACGCGCCGGGGCCGACGCGCGAGGACGCGCAGCCCGTATCGCGCTTCAACGCGCTGAGTGCAGATGCGCGCTGGCAGGCGGTATGGGACGAGCGTCAGACCTTCGCCGCACGCGACGACAGCACGCGGCCCAAATCCTACGTGCTCGAGATGTTCCCCTATCCTTCAGGGCGCATCCACATGGGGCACGTCCGCAACTACACGATGGGCGACGTTCTGGCGCGCTATCGGCGGATGACCGGGCATGAGGTGCTCCACCCGATGGGCTGGGACGCGTTCGGCATGCCCGCCGAGAATGCGGCGATGGAGAAGGGCGTCCATCCCGGCACCTGGACCCGCGCCAACATCGCGACGATGCGCGCGCAGTTGAAGCGGCTAGGCTTCGCGCTCGACTGGTCCCGCGAGCTCGCGACGTGCGAGCCCGATTATTACGGCCACGAGCAGGCGCTGTTCCTCGACTTCCTGGCGGCCGGTCTCGTCTACCGGCGCCAGTCTTCGGTCAACTGGGACCCTGTCGACATGACCGTGCTCGCCAACGAGCAGGTGATCGACGGGCGCGGCTGGCGGTCGGGCGCGGTGGTCGAGAAGCGCAAGCTGAACCAGTGGTTCCTCAAGATCACCGACTTCGCCGACGAGCTGCTCGACGGGCTGCCCGCGCTCGATCACTGGCCTGACAAGGTCAAGCTGATGCAGGAGAATTGGATCGGTCGCAGCCAGGGGCTGCGCTTCCGGTTCGCACTTGCCGATCCCGAGCCGACCACCGGCGACCGCTCGGTCGAGGTGTTCACCACGCGGCCCGACACGATCTTCGGCGCGAGCTTCGTCGCGATCGCCGCCGATCATCCGATCGCCGCGGAAATGGCGGCGGTCAACCCGGCCGTCGCCGCGTTCGTCGCGCGCTGCAAGCAGGGCGGCACCACCGCAGCCGAGCTGGAGACGCAGGAGAAACTGGGTTTCGACACCGGCCTGCGTGCGCGCCACCCGCTCGACGCCCGCTGGGAGCTGCCGGTGTACATCGCCAATTTCGTACTGATGGAATATGGCACCGGCGCGGTGTTCGGCGTGCCCGCGCACGACCAGCGCGACCTCGATTTCGCGCGCAAATACGACCTGCCGGTCAAGCGCGTAGTGTCCGAGGGTGCGGAGAATGCGCCGGTGTTCGTAGGTAACGTCGCGTGGACGGGTGCGGGCACGCTCGTGAACTCGCACTTCCTCGATGGGATGGAGATCGCCGACGCCAAGCGGACGGTGATCGAGCGCGCCGAGGCGGGAGGATGGGGCCATGGCAGCACCGTCTTCCGCCTGCGCGACTGGGGCGTCTCGCGCCAGCGCTACTGGGGCACGCCGATTCCGGTGATCCATTGCGCCGCGTGCGGCGTCGTGGCTGTTCCCCGCGCAGACCTGCCCGTCGTGCTGCCCGAGGACGTGAGCTTCGACATCCCGGGCAATCCGCTCGACCGGCACCCGACGTGGAAGCACGTACCCTGCCCGACCTGCGGCGCGGACGCTGTGCGCGAGACGGACACGCTCGACACGTTCGCCGACTCGTCGTGGTATTTCATCCGCTTCGCCAGCCAGCCTGACGACAAGCCGTTCGACCGCGCCACGGCCGAAGCCTGGCTGCCGGTCGGGCAATATATCGGCGGCGTCGAGCATGCGATCCTGCACCTGCTGTACGCGCGCTTCTGGACGCGCGCGCTGAAGCATCTCGGCAAGCTCGACATCGCCGAGCCGTTTGCCGGGCTGTTCACGCAAGGGATGGTGACGCACGAGACCTACTCGTTCCCGCCGCTTGGCGAGGGTCAGGCGCCCGTCTGGCTATCGCCCGACGATATCGAACGTCGAGCCGACGGCGTCGTCTCGCGCGACGGTGCGAGGCCGGTGACAGTCGGCCGCGTCGAGAAGATGTCGAAGTCCAAGAAGAACACCGTCGATCCCGAGCCGATCGTCGACCAGTACGGCGCGGACGCGGTGCGCTGGTTCATGCTGTCGGACTCGCCGCCCGAGCGCGATCTGGAGTGGAGCGAGAACGGGATCGAGGGCGCGTGGCGCTTCGTCCAGCGGCTGTGGCGGCTCGTCGCGGCCGAGCCGCCAGATGCGGACGCCGCCGCCGACTTGCCGCTGCGCCGCCTCGCTCACCGCACCACCGCCGGCGTCGCCACCGCGATCGAGGGGTTGCAGTTCAACAAGGCGGTCGCGCTGCTCTACACGCTCGCCAGCGCGATCGAGAAGGCTCAGCCCTCCGCCGACCGGCGCGACGCCACACGCACATTGCTGCTGCTCGCTAGCCCGATGGTGCCACATCTGGCCGAGGAGGCTTGGTTCAACGCAGGCGAAAGCGGCCTGATCGCCGATGCGTCGTGGCCGGCAGTCGATCCGGCGATGCTCGTCGACGACGAGGTGACGATCGCGATCCAGGTCAACGGCAAGTTGCGCGACACGCTGGTGCTCCCCAAGGGCACCGACAGGACGGCGCTGGAGGCGGCCGCGCTCGCGTCGGACAAGGTCGTCCGGCTGCTGGAAGGCTGCGTGCCCCGCAAGGTGATCGTGGTGCCCGACCGGCTCGTGAACCTCGTCGCATGAGGGCGCAGGCGCTCCTGCTCGCGGCGGCGCTGCCGCTGACGCTCGGCGGCTGCGGCCTGCATCCGCTGTACGCCGGCGGCGCGTCGGGCACCGTGGCGCGCTCGCTCGCCGGCGTCGAGGTCGCGCCGATCGAGGGCAAGGCGGGCTGGCTGATCGGCAACGCGTTGCGCGACCGGTTCGCCGGAGACGGTGACGGCAAGCCGCGCTACCGGCTCGACATTAAGCTCGACGACCATATAGAAGGCCTGGCCGTCCGCGCCGACTATGCCGCGACGCGCGAGCGGCGCTCGCTGCGCGCGCGGTTCCAGCTTGTCCGGCTCGACACGCAGGTGACGGTGCTTGACGCGACGGCGGGCTCGGACGCGGGCATCGACGTGGTCGGCAGCGAATATGCGACGATCGCGGCGGAGAACACTGCGCTGGAGCGATTGTCCGGCATCGTCGCCGATCAGATCACCACCCGCGTCGCACTCTACGCGCGCGGCCACCCAGCGGATCGGTGAGACAGACGCCGCCAAGGATCGGTCCGAGAGTCGCGCCGTGAGGATGAAGCCGCCGCAGCTGCGCGCCGCGCTCAGCCGGCTCGCGCCCGACGTCCGGCTGTACCTGATCCACGGCCCCGACGAGGCGGCCGCGTTCGATTTCGCCGCCCAGCTCGGCCGCACGATGGGCGCCGGCGCGGAAAGGATCGATCTCGACGGCGCGACGCTGCGCAGTGACCCCGCGCGGCTGGCGGACGAGGCGGCGGCGATGTCGCTGTTCGGCGACGCTCGCTGGATCCGCGTCACCGGCGTCGGCGAGGAAAGCCTGGAGGCCGTCACCAATCTCTTGGCCGCGGCACGCGCCGGCAATCCCGTGCTCGCGATCGCGCCATCGCTGAAGGCGACCGCGAAGCTGGTGAAGCTCGCCGGCGACTCCCCCGCCGCGATCGTCACGCAATGCTACGCTCCTACCGGCCGTGCCGCCGAGCAGTTGGTGACGGACCTCGCGCTCGACCATGGCCTGCGTCCCGTCCGCGGCGCCGCGCAGCGGATCGCCGATGCGGCGGGCAACGATCGTGCAGTTATCGCGCGCGAACTGGAGAAGCTGGCGCTGTTCCTCGACGCCGACGTCGGACGTGTGCGCGAGCTGGACGGCGCCGCGTTGGACGCGATCGGCGCCGATCTGGGCGAAGCGGCGGCGGACGAGATGATCGCCGCGCTGGTCGACGGACGCACTGCCGAGCTCGGCGCCGAGCTGATGCGGCTGGCCGAGGCGGGCGCGGCGCCCGTCCAGTGGTTGCGTCAGCTCGCGCGGCGGCTCGTGCTGTTGATCGAGCTTCGGCTGGAGGCGGACCGCGGCAATGATCCGGCCATGCTGGTCAAGCGGCGGGTGCATTTCAGCGAGGAGGACGCCGTCTTGCGCGCGGTCCGCCGCTGGAACGCGGCCCGGCTGGCGCGGGCGCTCGACCTGGTGGTCGCCGCCGAGCGGGCGGAGAAATCCGCCGCGACCGCCGGCCGGGTGCTGTCGGACCAGATGGCGATGACCTTAGGCCGTGCGGCGGCGGATCGGCGATAGGCCTTCTACCCAAAATCCATACCTACTACCGTTCGCCCCGAGCTTGTCGAAGGGCGCGTACAGGGCACGTGCCCTTCGACTGCCTGACAAGGCAGGCGCTCAGGACTGGCCTCGACAGGCTCCGCACGAATAGTGGGTTAGCGGACCCTCCGAGCTCAAATCCCCTCGCCGCTCAACCGCTGGCAGAGCATGTCGAGTTGGTCGAGCGTCACGTAGGACAGCGACAGCGTGCCACCCTTGTCGCCCAGGGTGATCGCCACCGGCAGCCCCAGCATGTCGGCCAGTTGCTGCTCCAACGCGGCGACATCCGCATGCGGATTCGGGCCGCCGTCGCCGTCCGCGCGGCGCGGGGCAGAGCGTTCCGCCGGCTCGCGTCCCTTGGCGGCGCGGGCGAGCTTTTCGGTGTCGCGAACCGACAACCCACGCGACACGACCTGATCCGCCAGTTGCTCGATCTCGGCGGCGCCGAGCAGCGCGCGCGCGTGGCCCATGGTGAGCGAGCCGTCGACCACCCGCTCCTGCACCGGCTCGGGCAAGTCGAGCAGCCGCAGCAGGTTGGCGACGTGGCTGCGCGACTTGTGGACGGTGCGCGCGATCTCGTCCTGCTTGTGGCCAAACTCGCTGGCGAGCCGCTGATAGGCGCGCGCCTCCTCGATCGCGTTCAGGTCCTGGCGCTGGATGTTCTCCAGCAGCGCGATCTGCAGCGTCTCCGAATCGTCGTAATCGCGCACGACCACCGGCACTTCGGCGAGCCGGGCGCGCTGCGCCGCGCGCCAGCGCCGCTCGCCGGCGACGATCTGATAGCCGCCGCCGAACGCACGCACGACGATCGGCTGGATCATGCCGCGCGCGGCGATCGACTGGGCGAGTTCCTCCAGCGCGGTCTCCTCGAAATGCCGCCGCGGCTGACCGGCATGCGGCGACAGCGCGTCGATCGGCAGCAGCCGCACGTCGCGCCGGTCGGTGGCCGGCGACGTCGCATCGTCCCGCGGCGCGACGTCGCCCAGCAGCGCGCTCAGCCCGCGTCCAAGGCCGCTCGGCCGGCTCATGCCGCCTTCGCTCCGCGGCCCGGCAGCCGGACGATCAGCTCGCGCGCGAGCGCCATATAGGCCTCCGATCCCGAGCAGCGATGGTCGTAGATAAGCGCCGGCAGGCCGTGGCTCGGCGCCTCCGACAGCCGCACGTTGCGCGGGATCACAGTCTCGAACACCGCCTTGCCGAGCACCGCGCGTACGTCGGAAGCGACCTGGTCGGTCAGGCGGTTGCGGCGATCGTACATCGTCAGCGCGACGCCCAGGATCGCCAGGCCCGGATTGAACCGGCTGCGGATGCGCTCGACCGTGCTGAGCAACTGGCTGAGCCCCTCGAGCGCGAAGAACTCGCATTGCAGCGGGACCAGCAGCGAGTCCGCCGCCACCATCGCGTTGATCGTGAGGAGCCCGAGCGAGGGCGGGCAGTCCACCAGCGCGATGTCCCACCGGTCGCCGGCGCGCGCGAGCGCGTGACGAAGACGGTGGGTCCGGGCCTCGAACTCGACCAGCTCGATCTCGGCGCCGGACAGGTCCACCGTAGCGGGGACAATCTCCAGCCCCGGCACGCAGGTGCCGATCACCGCCTCGGCGACCGTCGCCCGCCCGATCAGCACCTCGTAGGACGACAGGGCGCGCTGGTTGCGGCCGATGCCCAGCCCGGTCGACGCGTTGCCCTGCGGATCGAGGTCGATCAGCAGCACGCGATGGCCGATCGCCGCCAGCGCGGTCGCGAGGTTGATCGCGCTTGTCGTCTTGCCGACGCCGCCCTTCTGGTTGGCGACAGCGATCGTGATCATGCGATGCCACGCGCGACGAGGATGGTCGCCGTCGGATCAGTCAGGCTTGGTTCCACGTGAAACACGGTGCGGCGCAGCATGGTCGAAGCTTGTATCTGGGCCGCGCCCGATTGGCCAAGCGGTAAAATCCAGTCGGTGTCCTGATCTGCGCACCCTCGCGCCGCCCGCACCAGCGCATCGAGGCCGGTGACCGCACGGGCGGTGATCGTGCACGCGCGGATTGTGAGCGCCTCGACCTTGCTGGTGGCGACTGAAACCCGGTCCGCCAAGCCGAGCACGGCGACTGCTTTTTGCAGGAATGTGGCTCGCAGCTTACGGGGTTCGCACAGGACGAAGGATCGATCCGTCAACAGCGCGAGCACGACCCCGGGCAGGCCGCCGCCGCTGCCGATATCCAGCCAAAGGCCGGTGCCGGTGGAGAAGCCGGCGAGCTGCGCGCTGTCGACGATGTGGCGACTCCAGATCGACGGGATCGTGGACGGCGCGATCAGGTTTTGCCGCCCCGCTTCGTCGACCAGCAACGTGACGAACTGTCCGAGCCGGTCGAGCGCCGCCTGGCCGTGGTGCCGGACGATCCAGTCGCGCGCCTCCTCCTCGGTCACGCTGCCCGGCGGGCATGGAGGAAGATCGCCGACAGCGCCGCCGGGGTGATGCCGCGGATGCGCCCCGCCGCAGCGAGCGACGGCGGCCGGGCGGCGGACAGACGCTCCGCCATCTCGTTCGACAGGCCGGGGATCGCCGCGAAGTCGAGCGTAGCGGGCAGCAGCGTCGCCTCTCCCTGCCGCAGCCGAGCGATCTCATCCGCCTGGCGCTGGACATAGGGCGCATAGCGGGCGTCCTCGACCATCTCGTCGAGCAGATCGGTGTCGGGAGCTTCAAGGTCGGGCGCGACCTGATCCAGCGTCACCTCGGGGAAGCGCAACCACTCGCGCGCGGTGCGGCGCGATCCGTCCTGCGACACGTCGCCGCCCGCCACCCGCACCGCAGCGGCGGTGATCGGGCGATCGAGCGCCGCGTCGATCGCGTCCCGCGCGCCCTCGCGCCGCCGCAGCCAGGCCAGCCGCTCGGCCCCTAGCAGCCCCGCCGCTGTGCCGATCGCCGCCAGCCGCGTCGGGGCATTGTCGGCGCGCAGACTCAGCCGGTATTCGGCACGGGCGGTGAGCATCCGATAGGGCTCGGTGACGCCTTGCAGGACCAGATCGTCGATCATGACGCCGAGATAGCTCGACGCGCGATCGAGCATCAGCGGCGCGAGCCCGAGCGCCTCCGCCGCCGCGTTGGCGCCGGCGACCAGCCCCTGCCCGGCCGCCTCCTCATAGCCGGTGGTGCCGTTGATCTGACCGGCGCAATACAGCCCGGCGAGGTCGCGCGACGCCAATCGATGGTCGAGCCGCCGCGGGTCGAGATAGTCATATTCGACGGCATAGCCGGGGACGACGATCCGGGCGCGTGCCAGCCCGGGGATGGCGGCGACGATCGCCTGCTGCACGTGGGCCGGCAGCGACGTCGACAAGCCGTTGGGATAGACGAGCGGATCGTCGAGCCCTTCGGGTTCGAGGAAGATCTGGTGACCGTCGCGGTCGCCGAAGCGGTGGATCTTGTCCTCGATCGACGGGCAGTAACGGGGCCCGGTGCCGCCGATTGCGCCCCCAATAGCGCCGCCGAACAGCGGCGATCGGTCGAGCGAGCCGCGGATCAGGTCGTGGACGACGGGCGTGGTGCGGGTGATCGCGCAGGCGACCTGCGGCAGCACGCGGCCCGGCCCGAGCGGCGACATCGACCAGCGCACTGCGTCGGAAGGCTGTTCGTCCAACATCGCCCAGTCGATGGTCCGGCCGTCAAGTCGGGGTGGCGTGCCGGTCTTGAGCCGTCCGAGCGGCAGATCGAGCGCGCGGAGCTGGCGGCCGAGTTCGGTCGCGGACCGCTCGTCGATCCGGCCGCCGTCCGCCCGCTCCTCGCCACGGAAGATGCGGCCGCCCAGGAACGTCCCCGTCGCCAGTACGACAGTGCTTGCCGCGATCAGGACTCCGTCGCCCAGCCGAACGCCGGTGACGCGCCCCGATGCGACGGACAGCGCCGCGACGCTCCCCGCGATCGCCGCCACGCCGGCCGCCTCGACCGCGGTTGCGACCGCGGCGGCGTAGCGGTGGCGGTCTGCCTGAATGCGCGGTCCCTGGACGGCGCGGCCCTTGCTGGCGTTGAGCAGGCGATAGTGGATCGCCGCAGCGTCCGCCGCGCGTGCCATCACGCCGTCGAGCGCGTCGACCTCGCGGACGATATGGCCCTTGCCGACTCCGCCGATAGACGGATTGCACGACATCGCGCCTGTATGCGCCGGATCGAACGTCACCAGCGCGGTGCGGGCGCCACGCCGGGCCGCCGCCGTCGCCGCCTCCACGCCGGCGTGGCCACCACCGATCACCAGAACGTCGAACATGACGCGGCCTAGCGCAACTGCGACATACGTTCCACGTGCAACGTCACTTGCCGAGGCAGAAGCGCGAGAAAAGCGCGTCCAGCATCGCTTCCGTCGCATCAATACCCAGTAGGCGGCCGAGGCACGCTCGCGCCATCCTGAGCTCCTCCGCGACGATCAGCAGGTCGGCGGTGGCCATGGCAGCCGCGAGTTGGCCGGCCGCCCAGCCGACCTGATCGCGTTGGCGGACCGTCAGCGCGCCGGTTCCGGCAACCGGTACGATCGACACCGCCCGCGCCACGATCGCCTGCCACAAGGCGCTCAGCCCCTCCCCGCGCCGGGCGGACACGGGCAGACGATCCGGCGGCGGCGCTTCCCGCCCCGGCGCGTCCGCGCGGGCATGGATCGTGAGCGCGTCGCTCCGCGGCGGGGGGTCGTCGCCGAGCCACAGCAGCAGGTCCGCCGCCTCGATCGCCTCGCGCGCGCGATCCACCCCGATCGCCTCGACCACGTCCTGCGTCATGGTCAGGCCGGCGGTGTCGGTGAACACGAAGGCCATGCCCTCGCGCTGCACCGGCGCCTCGATCCGATCACGGGTCGTTCCGGCCACCGGCGACACGATCGCGACGTCGCGTTCGACCAGCGCGTTCAGGAGCGTCGACTTGCCGCTGTTGGGCGGCCCGGCGAGGGTCACGCGGATGCCGTCGCGGATACGCTCGACGGTCGGTTCGGCGAGCGCGCGTCGGAGGTCTGCGAGAAGTGCAGTCGCGTCGGTGTCGAGTGCTGCCTCCCTCTCGCCTGACCCGGCCCCCTCGCCTTCCCCCGCGTAGTCGATCGCGACCTCGACCGCCGCGGCCAGGTCCGCCAGCCTGTCCATCCACGCCGTCAACCGCCGGGTGACGACGCCCGACGCCGCGTCGAGCGCGAGGCGGCGCTGCGCCTCGGTCTCGGCTGCAAGCAGGTCCGCCAGCCCTTCCGCTTCCGCCAGGTCTATGCGCCCGTTGGTCAGCGACCGGCGCGTGAACTCGCCCGGCTCTGCGCGTCGCACGCCCGCATGCGACGCAACCGCCGCCTCCACCGCCGCCGTCACTGCGCGGCCGCCATGGCAGTGCAACTCGACGAGGTCCTCGCCCGTCGCGCTATCGGACCCTGGAAACACGATCACCAGCGCGCGATCGAGCAGCTCGCCCGCCGCGTCCCGGAGCGCGCGCAGCCCGGCACGCCGTGGCGGCGGCAGCGTTCCCGCCAGCGCCGTAGCGGCGGCGAGCGCAGCCGGCCCGCTCAGGCGGATCACGCCGATCGCCGCGGGCGGCCGGCCGCTGGACAGGGCGACGATCGTGTCGCCGGTGCCGGCCACGCGATCAGTCCGCCTTGCCGGCCTTGCCGGACGCGTCGAACAGTCGACGCCACATCGCCATGCCCGCCTCACCCATTGGTGCCCAACTGCGCATCATCGTCTCGATCGCTTCCGGCCGCACCTGGCCCGCCATCGCCTCCTGCAGCATCGCCACATAGCGATCGTGGACGGGCGACAGGTCCGGCAAGCCCATGGCACGGCGCGCCTCCTCCGGCGTGCAGTCGATCTCCAGATGCATCTTCATGCCTATCTCCTCATGCCGTCGCGCGTCAGCTGCAGCGATGATCGACATAGCATCGAAACACCCGCCCCAATCCGACTTGTTGGTTCGTCCAACCCTCCCAGACCATCGATCCCGCGACCCACAGGATGACCGCCAGGCCCAGATAGGCGATCCAGTGATACCGCTCGATGAAGCGGGCGATCAGGTTCGCCGCGACCGCCATCAGCGTCACGGACAAGGCGAGGCCCACGAACAATACGGTGGGATGCTCGCGCGCGGCGCCCGCGACGGCCAGCACATTGTCGAGGCTCATCGACAGGTCCGCGAGCGCGATCTGCACCGCAGCGCGGGCGATGCTCTTGGGCGGTCGCGGAGCCGCTCCGGCTGCGTGATCGGCTAGGCCGAGCGCCCCGGACCTCAGCTCCCGCCACAATCTCCATGCCACCCACAGCAACAGCAGCCCGCCGGCGAACAGCAGCCCGACGACGGCCAGCAACCGCGTCGCGAACCAGGCGAAGCCGACGAGGCAGACGAGCGCGACGCCGACGCCGATCGCCAGCACCCGCTTGCGCGCCGTCTCCGGCAGCCCCGCCGCCAGCGTGCCCAGCACCACGACATTGTCGCCGGCGAGCATCAGGTCGATCAGGATCACCTGCCCGAGCGCGGCGAGGCCGCCGGGCGTGACGATGTCGGCCAGGCTGAAGGTGGGCATGGCGAGAGAGCTACCGCGTCGGCGAAGCCGGCGATAGCTCTCTCGCCCGGCCGACCTCGCTACAGCGAGGATCGACGACGTGGCCCTTCGACTGCCTGCAAGGCACGCGCTCAGGAGAACCTTGCCACGTCGGGCCTTGGAGGGATGGAGTTCAAAAGGGGCGTACGGGCCAGAGCCCGTCCGTGACGTCGATCGGGACAGCCGCTTCGCGCCTGCCCGTCGGCCGAGCCGGTGCGAGTCAGCCGGGCGTCGCCGGCTGCCGCATCCGGCTACTGATTCATGCTGTCGAAGAAGTCCTCGTTGGTCTTCGAGTTCTTCATCTTGTCGAGCAGGAACTCCATCGCGTCGATCGTGCCCATCTGCATCAGGATGCGGCGCAGGACCCACATCTTGCTGAGCTTCGTCTTGTCGACCAGCAGCTCCTCCTTGCGGGTGCCGCTCTTGCCGACGTCCAGCGCCGGGAAGATGCGCTTGTCCGCCACCTTGCGGTCGAGCACGATCTCGGAATTGCCGGTGCCCTTGAACTCTTCGAAGATCACCTCGTCCATCCGGCTGCCGGTGTCGATCAGCGCGGTGGCGATGATCGAGAGGCTGCCGCCCTCCTCGATGTTGCGCGCCGCGCCGAAGAACCGCTTGGGGCGTTGCAAAGCGTTGGCGTCGACGCCGCCGGTCAGCACCTTGCCCGACGACGGCACGACGGTGTTGTAGGCGCGGCCGAGGCGCGTGATGCTGTCGAGCAGGATCACCACGTCCTTCTTGTGCTCGACAAGGCGCTTGGCCTTCTCGATCACCATCTCGGCGACCGCGACGTGGCGGGTTGCGGCCTCGTCGAACGTCGAGGAGACGACCTCGCCCTTCACCGACCGCTGCATGTCGGTCACCTCCTCGGGCCGCTCGTCGATCAGCAGCACGATCAGGAACACCTCGGGGTGATTGTCGGTGATCGCCTTGGCCATGTTCTGCAGCATGACCGTTTTGCCGACACGGGGCGGCGCGACGATCAGCGTGCGCTGGCCCTTGCCCTGCGGGCTGACGATGTCGATGACGCGGGCAGACTTGTCCTTGACCGTCGGGTCGACCTGGTCGAGCGTCAGCTTCGATTCCGGATACAGCGGCGTCAGATTGTCGAAATTGACGCGGTGACGCACCGCATCGGGATGGTCGAAATTGACGGCGGTCAGCTGCGTGATCGCGAAATAGCGCTCGCCGTCCTTGGGCCCACGGATCTCGCCCTCGACCGTGTCGCCGGTACGAAGCCCCCATTTGCGGACCTGGTTGGGCGAGACGTAGATGTCATCGGGCCCGGCCAGATAGTTGGACTCCGGGCTGCGCAGGAAGCCGAAGCCGTCAGGCAGCACCTCGATTGTGCCCAGCCCCATGATCTGCTCGCCCTGCTCGGCCTGAACCTTCAGGATCGCGAACATCAGGTCCTGCTTGCGGAGCGTCGAGGCGCCCTCGACGCCGAGTTCCTCCGCCATACCCACCAGCTCGGCCGGCTTGTTCTTCTTCAGGTCTTTGAGATGCATGCAGGTGTTCCGGCGCTGGAATATCACGGTGCTGGAGCGTCGGCCGGCGTTTGGCACGCAGCGATACGAGGCTGGAGCGGGCAGCGGAACCAGGACGGCCCTCTGCCACGCGCACGACCTAGGTTCGCGCTTCCCTCAAGTCAAGCAGTGGCCGTGCTGCCCCTCAGAACGGCTTGACGATCACCAGGATGACGATGATCACCGTCGCGATCGCCGGCACCTCGTTGACGAGGCGTAGCGTCTTGCCAGACAGCGTCGGCCGCCCCGCCGCGAGCTTGCGCGCATAGCCTACCGCCCAGCCGTGATAGCCCGACAGCGCGACCACGAAGAGCAGCTTGGCATGCAGCCACCCCTCCATCCAATGCTGCCCGATCGTCGCGAGCGCGATCCCCAGCAGCCATACCGCGATCAGGCCCGGCGTCAGTATGATCGACCGCAATTTGTCCTCGCGCCCGATCCACCGAGTGGCCGCCTCCGTGTCGCCGCGGGCCAGCGCCTCCTGATGGTACACAAGGTAGCGCGGCAGCATGAACAGCCCCGCGACCCAGAAGATCACGAAGATCAGATGCGCAGCCTTGATCCACAGATAGCTCATCACCAGCGCCTCACCGATCGTCATGAAACGGCCTTTGTAATGGGCCTCACCGGCCCCGCACCCGGGCCAACAACCGCTCGACATGCGCGATCGGCGTGTGCTGCCCGATACCGTGGCCGAGGTTGAACACCAAGGGCCGGTCAGGAAACGCAGCCAGCACCCGGTCGATCCCTCGATCGAGCGCCTCGCCACCCGCCTCCAGCGCCAGCGGATCGAGATTACCCTGCACCGGCACGCCTACGGGCAGCGCCGCGTTCGCCCAGACGGGATCCACCGTCTCGTCCAGGCCGACCGCGTCGACGCCCGTCTCGCGCGCATAGGCGGGCAACTTGGCGCCGGCACCCTTGGGGAAGCCGATGATCGGGACGCCGGGGCGATGGTGGTGAATGCGCTCGACGATCAGCCGATTGGCGCCGATCACCCAGGTCCGGAACTCTTCCGGCGCGAGGCTGCCGGCCCAACTGTCGAACAATTGCACCGCCTCAACCCCTGCGTCGATCTGAGCGAGAAGATACTCGACCGTGAGATCGGCAATGGCTGCGATCAGGCCGGCGAAGGCCTCAGGATCGCGATAAGCGAGTTGTCGTGCCGCACTTTGGTCTTTCGACCCTTGCCCCGCCACCATGTAGGTCGCGACCGTCCACGGGCTTCCAGCGAAGCCGAGGAAGGTAGTGGCAGGCGATAGCGCCGCGGCAACCCGGCGAACCGTCTCGTACACTGGTGCCAGCCGCTCCGGCTCGCAGCGTAGCGGAGCTAGTAAGCCATCGACCAGCGCCGGCTGGAGCCGCGGCCCCTCGCCAGCCCCGAACGACAGCTCCTGCCCCAGCGCCCATGGGATCATCAGGATGTCCGAGAACAGGATCGCGCCGTCGAAGCCGAACCGGCGGATCGGCTGCAATGTCACCTCCGCCGCCGCCATCGGGTCGGTCGCCAGCGCCAGGAACCCGCCCTTCTCCGCCCGGAGCGCGCGATATTCGGGCAGGTAGCGGCCTGCCTGCCGCATCAGCCAGATCGGAGGCACGTCCTGCCGCTCGCCCTTCAGCGTCGCGAGCAGGGGTTTGGCATACGGCTCGGTCAGAGCAGGCTCCTTCTTCCCTTATAGAAGAGAAGATTCTTGGGATGTTGATGAAGTAGGCGCGTTGGCGACGGGGATTACGGACATGTCCCGCACTTGCCAACAGCTTGACCTGCGCGGGGCCACGCGGTGGCAGCGATTCGATCGCGCGGCACCCGCTTTCCACAGCCTGTGGACGAAACGATCCGCCGTGGGGGCAAATGTGGACGGATCGGCGGTTGTCCACGGCGCCGGCCCGACTTGGCGGTGTGGACGAGTTACGCTACCGCCCGTCCCCATGTCGTCCACAGATCGGTCCTGAGCGGTGACGGTCCGGCTCCACCTGCACCTCCTGTCGGACTCGACCGGCGAGACGCTGGAGAACATCGCCAAGGCGTCGCTCGCGCAGTTCGACGATGTCGAGACGGTGCGGCATTTCTGGCCGATGGTGCGGACGGAGACGCATCTCGACCGCATCCTGCAGGAGATCGCGCAGAACCCGGGGCTGGTGATCTATACGTTGGTCAATCCGGCGATCCGGCGCGTGCTGGAGGAGCGGTGCCGGGGGCTGAGCCTGCCGCTGGTCGCGCCGCTCGATCCCGTCAACGACGCGCTGTCGGGGCTGCTGGGCCAGCAGGCGAAGGCGCGCCCCGGCCGCCAGCACGTGCTGGATGCCGCCTATTTCGCGCGGGTCGACGCGATCCAGTTCACGATCGCGCACGATGACGGCGTCGCGTCGGAGGAGTGGGAGGAGGCGGACATCGTGCTGGCGGGCGTGTCGCGCTCGTCCAAGACGCCGACGTCGATCTATCTCGCCAACCGTGGCTACAAGACCGCCAACATCCCGGTGGTGGTGGAGAGCCCGCCGCCGCCGATCCTGTTCGCGTTGAAGAACCCGCTCGTCGTCGGCTTGACCACCAGCGCGGACCGGCTGATCGCGATCCGGCGCAATCGGCTGCTGTCGCTCAACCAGGCGACGCAGACCGCCTATGTCGACCAAGACGCGGTGTCGCGCGAGATCGCCTATGCGCGGCGGATGTTCGCCGACAACGGCTGGCCGGTGATCGACGTCACCCGCCGCTCGATCGAGGAGACGGCGGCGGCGATCATCGCGCTGTGCAACGATCGCCGGGACGGCGGCGCGGACGCGGAATGACTCGGATCGTGCTCGCCTCCGGCAGTGCGTCGCGGCGCGCGATGCTGACGGCCGCGGGCGTTCCGTTCGAGGCGGTGTCGCCGGGGGTGGACGAGGACGCCGCCAAGGCGAGCCTGCGCGCCGACGGACGTTCCCCGCGCGACCTTGCGGACGCCCTGGCGGAACTGAAGGCGGTCAAGGTATCGGGACGGATGCTCGATGCGCTGGTGATCGGCAGCGACAGCCTGGTCGCGCTCGACGACGGAACCACGCTCGACAAGCCGGAGAGCCGCGATCAGGCGGCCGAGCATCTGCGACGGATGTCGGATCGCGTCCACGATCTAGTGAGCGCGGCCGTGATCGCAGAGGACGGTCGGCCGGTATGGCGTTTCGTGGATCGCGCGCGGATGCACGTGCGGCCGCTGTCGGATGCGTTCATCGAGACATATCTCGACGCGGAGTGGCCGGCGGTGGCCCGCTGCGTCGGCTGCTATCGGATCGAGGGTCCGGGCGCGCAGTTGTTCGCGCGGATCGAGGGCAGTCAGTTCACCGTGCTCGGCCTCCCGCTGTTGCCGCTCCTCGACTATCTGCGCGTTCGGGGCGCGATGTCGTCGTGATCGATCGACCATATGCCGAAGTGATCGGCGACCCGATCGCGCAGTCGAAGTCGCCGCTGATTCATCGGTTCTGGCTCGCCGCGCTGGGCCTCGACGCCGACTATCGCGGGACGCATGTCACGCCCGAGCAGCTCGGCGCCTACATCGCCGAACGGCGCGACGATCCCGCCTGGCGGGGGTGCAACGTCACCATCCCGCACAAGCTGGTGGTGCTCGACCATGTCGGCGATCCCGGCGGCGTGCGCGCGAGCATCGGCGCGGCGAACTGCGTGTTCCGCGGCGAAGGCGGCGCATGGATCGCGACCAACACCGACGCCGCCGGCTTCTACGCGCCGATTGCGGACCTCGACCTTGCCGATGTTCCGGTCGCGGTGGTCGGCAGCGGCGGCGCGGCGCGGGCGGTGCTGTTCGCGCTCGCGCGGATGGGCGTGGGGCCGGTGACGATCCTCGCGCGCAATCCGCTCAAAGCCGTCGCGCTGCTCGCCACGTTCGGGTTGAAGGGCGACGCGGTGACGCTCGACGCGCCGCTGCCGCCCGACGCGGGCTTGCTGGTCAACGCTTCCAGCCTCGGCATGACGGGCCAGCCGCCGCTGACGCTGGACCTCGCGCCGCTGCCCGAGGACGCCGTCGTCTACGATCTCGTCTACGCGCCGGTGGAGACCGGCTTGCTGGCGGCCGCGCGCGCGCGCGGGCTGCCGGCGGTGGACGGGCTCGACATGCTGATCGGCCAGGCGGCGGCGGCGTTCGAGCTGTTCTTTCACGCTGCCCCACCGCGCGAGCGCGACGACGACCTGCGCACGCTGCTGCTGGCATGACCGTCGCCCGCCCATGATGATGACGACGACGACGACGACTCTGGGCCTCACCGGATCAATCGGCATGGGCAAGTCGACGGTGGCGGCGATGTTCGCCGACGAGGGCGTGCCGGTGTTCGATGCCGACGCCGCAGTCCACCGGCTGCAGGGACCGGGCGGTGCGCTGGTCGCCGCGATCGAAGCGGCGTTTCCCGGCACCACCGGCCTCAATGGCGTGGACCGGGGGGCGTTGGGCGAAGCGGTGCTGGGCGACGAGGCCGGGGAAAAGGGGGCCGCGATGCGACGGCTCGAAGTGATCGTCCACCCCGCCGTCGGCCGCGAGCGCGCCGCGTTCCTCGCCGCGCACGCAGAGGCACCGTTGCTGGTGTTCGACGTGCCGCTGCTGTTCGAGACGGGCGGGGAGGCCCGCGTGGACGCGACCGTCGTCGTCTCCGCCCCCGCCGGTGTCCAGCGCGCGCGCGTGCTCGCCCGGCCGGGCATGACCGAAGCGCGCTTCGCCGCGATCCTCGCGCGCCAGCTCCCCGACGCCGACAAACGCGCCCGCGCCACTCATGTGATCGACACCGGCACGTCGCTGGCCGAGACGCGCGCGCAGGTCCGCCGGCTCGTCGCTTGCCTAGGCGGAGGCGAAGCCCGATAAGTCGCCGATGCGCGAGATCGTGTTCGATACCGAGACCACCGGGCTCAGTTTCTCGGCCGGCGACCGGCTGGTGGAGATCGGCTGCGTCGAGCTCGTCCATCGCGTCGAGACGGGGCGCGTGTTCCACGCCTATTACCATCCCGAGCGCGACATGCCGGCCGAGGCGCAGTCGATCCACGGCCTGTCGATGGCGTTCCTGTCGGACAAGCCGCGCTTCCACGAAGGGATCGAGGATCTGATCGCGTTCGTCGGCGACGCGCCGCTGATCGCGCACAACGCAGGCTTCGACTTCGGCTTCCTCAACGGCGAGCTCGCGCGGGCCGGGCGCGAGGTGATCCACCTGAGCCGCATGGTCGACACGCTGCAGATCGCGCGGGGCCGCCATCCCGGCGCCAAACACTCGCTGGACGCGCTCTGCTCGCGCTACGGCATCGACCGGTCGCATCGCGTGCTCCACGGCGCGTTGCTCGACGCGCAACTGCTGGCGCAGGTGTATGTCGAGCTGACCGGGGGTCGCCAGATCGGCCTGACGCTCGTCGCGGAGGAGACGCGGTCGCTCGCTCCGGCAGCGCGCATGCCTGCCGCCGCGCGGCCTGTCCGTCCGCCGCGTCTTTTCGCCGCCAGCGAGGGAGAACGCAGCGCGCATGCGGCGTTCATGGCGACGGTCGTCAATCCCATCTGGGGCGACACGGCCGCATAACGGGCCGCCGCGAGCGGCCCCAACCAGGAGAAGAAACGATGGACGTCCGCGTCTCGGGTCATCAGGTCGCCGTCGGCGACGCGCTGCGCGACCATGTCGAGGAGGGTCTCCAGACGATCGCCACCAAATATTTCGCGCGCGCGATCTCGGCGCAGGTGACGTTTGGCAAGGGGCCGCACGACGCCGGCTTCACCTGCGACATCGTCATGAACGTGATGAGCGGCCTGGTCCTCAAGGGCCGCAACGATGCCTATGACGCGCATCCCGCCTTCGACGGCGCTGCGGCCAAGATCGAGAAGCAGCTGCGCCGCTACATGAACCGGCTGAAGGACCACAGCGCCACGGGCACCGTCAACGACGCGCAATATTACGACAACGCCGGCTACACGTTGTTCCAGGAACAGCCCGAGGCGGAAGAGGCGAGCGATGCGCCGCTGATCGTCGCCGAGACACGCGTCGACGTTCCCGACGCCAGCGTGTCGGACGCCGTGATGATGCTCGACCTGCGCAATACGACCGCGCTGCTGTTCCGCAACTCAGGCACGGGATCGTTCAACATGGTCTATCGCCGCGGCGACGGCACGATCGGGTGGGTGGAGCCCAACCGCGCCGCCTGAGGGCACGCGGGACATGATCATGGCGAGCATGGAAGGCACGGCGGGGCTATTGGGCGCGGAAGCGGTACGGATCGGGCTGCCCGCCGCGACCAAGAAGGCGCTGTTCGCCCAGCTCGGCGGCATCGCGGTCGCGGCGCTGGGGCTGGACAGTGAGTCGGTCGCGGAAGGACTCGCCGCGCGGGAGCGGCTGGGATCGACCGGCTTTGGCGGCGGGGTGGCGATCCCGCATGCCAAGCTCGCCGGCCTTCCCGCCGTCGCCGGCGTGCTCGTCCGACTCGCCCAGCCGATCGCGTTCAAGGCGGTCGACGACCGGCCGGTCGACATCGTCTTCGCGATGCTGTCGCCGACCGATGCGGGCGCCGACCATCTGAAGGCGCTGGCGCAGGTGTCGCGCCGGCTGCGCGATGCGAACTTCGTCGCCAAGCTGCGCGGCGCCGGCTCGCCGGATGCGCTCTACGCCTTGTGGACCGCCGACGCGCGCGATGCCGGCTGAAAACCCGCCGGCGGGAGAAGCCGCGCACTTCCGATCGTTGGAAGCGCTGTATGCCGCTGCGCCCATCAACCGCTTCTTCGAATCGACGCTGGAGATCCCCGAGAGCGGCTTCGCCCGGATCCGCTTCACCATCGATGAGCGCGTGTTCCATGCCGGCGGCGCGGCCCATGGGACGAGCTACTTCAAGATGCTGGACGACGCGGCCTTCTATGCGGCGAACAGCCTGGTCAACGACCGGTTCCTGCTGACGACCGCGTTCAACCTGCTGCTGACGCGGCCGCTGCGTGCCGGGCCGGTGGTAGCGGAGGGGCGGTGGATCAGCGGCCAGCGGCGCGTATTCGTCGCCGAGGCGCGGCTGGTCGACGCGCGCGGCGAGGAGGTGGCACGCGGGACCGGCACGTTCATGCGCTCGCGGATCGCGCTCGCCGGATTGCCCGGTTACACCCGTCCCGTCGGCCCCGCGGCATGAGCGATCGGCTGCCGATCGCGATCGGTGTCGGCGCGTTGCTGCGCCGGGTCAATGATGCGGGTGGGATGGCGATGGTGCGCGCGAAGGGCGACGCGCAATCGGGTGCCGTGTTGTTTCTGATCGACGAGGGCGACGTGCAGCGCGCGATGGAAAGAGGAACGGGGCCGACCGGCGCACCCGCGCTAGTGGAGACGCGGCGCGCGGAGTCTAGCGGCGACTCACTGGAAGACTATTGGCGGCGGCGGCGCTCGCGCGACCCCGATCTATGGGTGCTCGAACTGAACATCCCGGCGGCGGAACGGTTCATCGCGGAAACGATGCTGTTCGATTGACGTCCGGAACCGTTGGCGGAAAGCGGATCCCACGTTCTACGGCGTTGGGCCGATCCGGGTGCGATCCGGGCGGTGACGCAGTCGGGGATCGTCCGGCCGGGTGGCTTTGCCGACCCGAACCGTCGCGATCACCGCATTCTGACCGGATCGAATGTCGTTTCTCACGCGCGTCGCCTCGTTTGCGGCGTTGTCCCTTTGCATGCTCGGTCTGGGCGGCACCCCGACCGCGAGCAAGGCGGCGGAGCTGACGACGGTGTCGCTGCCCACGACCCTCGTCACGATGCGGCCCGCCGTATTGCTGTCGATCCCAGCAATGCCGACCATCGTCGATCAGGCGACCACCACTGCTCCCCCCACCCATTTCGCCAGTCTTGAGGATGCCGTCGCCGCGCAGGTCGACGGCGAGGGTTCCGCCCGTGCCGACGATATCGCGTGCCTCGCCGGTGCGATCTATTTCGAGGCGAAAGGCGAGCCGCTGACGGGGCAGCTCGCGGTCGCCAACGTCATCCTGAACCGCACGCACTCGGGCCGCTTTCCCACCGACGTCTGCGGCGTCGTCACGCAGCGCGGGCAGTTCTCGTTCGTGCGCGGTGGCCATGTGCCGATCATCTCCGCCGCCGCGCGCGGCTATCACACCGCCATCGCGATGGCGCGTGTCGCGCTTGCCAAGGCGTGGGACAGCCCGGCCCCGCAGGCGCTGTTCTTCCACGCCCGCCGTGTCGGCATGGGCCACGGCATCCAGATCGCCGCGATCGGCAATCACATCTTCTATCGCTGACCCGGATTCATTGCTGACCCGGACAGGCGGTCTTCCCGCCGTTCGCCTCCTGTTCTAGGAACGCGGCATGGCGACCGCGCTTTGTCTCGACCAGCCCGCGATTTGCGCCGCCGACGTCGCGCGCGGGACGACGCGGCTGCTGATGCGGCATGACTATCAGGCGATCCCCGAACTGCCCGTCGACGGCGGACGGCGCGTCGACCTGATGGCGCTCGACGGACGCGGGCAGATCGCGATCGTGGAGATCAAGGTGTCGCGCGCCGACCTGCTCGGCGACGGCAAATGGCCCGACTATCTGGCGCATTGCGACCGGTTCTATTGGGCGGTGCCCGCAGGCTTCGACCTGTCGCCGCTCGACGCCGACGCGTTCCTGCCCGCGCGGACCGGAGTGATCGTCGCCGACCGCTACGACGCAGTGATCGTGCGCGAGGCGGCCTGCGTCGCGCTGGCGGCTCCTACGCGCAAGCGCTGCACGCTCGCCTTTGCGCGTCGCGCGGCGCGGCGGCTGACCGCATTGGTCGATCCCGACGGGATGCCGCCCGTCGGCTAGGCCGCGATCAGAGCTTGGGCCCGGCGACCGCCGCTTTCGGCTTGGCGGGCGTTTCGTTCAACAGCTTGGAAAGCTCGGGGCTGCGCGTGTCGCGCGCGGCATATTCCCGCGCGGACAGGCCGGCGATCACGTCGCGCTGATCGGGATTGGCACCGCCGGCGATCAGCTCGCGCGCCATCTGCATGTCGTGCCGCTGCACCGCGCGGATCAGCGGCGTCTCGCCGCTCGAATTGGCGAGGTTGGGATCGGCGCGTGCGGTCAGCAGCGGCTGGATCATCGCTTCCTGCCCCATGGTCACCGCCAGCAGCAGCGGCGAGTTGCCCTTGTCGTCGCGCAGGTTCGGGTCCGCGCCGTGGACCAGCAGATAATTGAGATACGCCCGGTCGCTGCGCCGCACGACGATGTGGAGCGCGCCCTCACCGGTGCTCCGGTCGCGGGTGTCGACGATGCGGCTGCCGGGCTTTTCCACCATGCTGGTCACGTCGTCGTTCTTGCCGTTGCGGACCGCATCGAGGAACTTGTAGCCGTCCGACTGGAACTGCGCGGACGCGGCGGTGCCGGCGAGTGCGAGGGCCAGAACGGCGGGGAGAAAGGCGCGGTTCGTCATGCGAAGTCCCTGGTCGAAGGGGCGAAGCCCGGCTTGCCAGTCGGTCGCTAACAGATCATGGGTGGCCGCGCCATGAACGCCTGCCGCCTGGCGCTGCTATCCGCCTTGTCCGTTCCCGCGCTGCTCGGCGCCTGTTCCCGCGTTGCGCCCGCGCCCGAAGCGCAGCGGCCGCCGCTGGAAGGCGCGCGGATCGGCGGCCCGTTCACGCTGACCGACCAGAACGGCCGGACGGTGACCGACGCTAGCTTCGCGGGCCGCTATCGCATCGTCTATTTCGGCTACACCTATTGCCCTGACGTGTGCCCGACCGACATGCAGCATCTCGGCGCGGCGATGAAGTTGCTCGACATGCAAGATCCGGTGCTCGCCCGGCGGATCGTGCCGATCTTCATCAGCGTCGATCCCGCCCGCGACACGCCGGCGGTACTGCGGCAATATGTCGCCAATTTCGACCCACGGCTCATCGGCCTGACCGGCAGCGCCGACGCGATCGCGCGCACCGCCAAGACCTTCGCCGTCTATTACAAGAAGGGTGCGGCGACCGCGGACGGCGGCTACATGGTCGACCACAGCGTCACCGCCTATCTGATGGACCCGGCGGGCAAGCCGCTCGCGCTGCTGCCGATCGAGGGCGAGCCCGCCGCGATCGCGGCCGAGATCCGCCGCTGGGCGACGCCGTGAGCGGCGGGTCATGAGCACGCGGTTCTGGGAGGACGTGCCGCTGGCGAAGCTGGACCGCGCGCAGTGGGAGGCGCTGTGCGATGGGTGCGGCAAATGTTGCCTTCACAAGCTGGAGGACGAGGATACCGGCGCCTTGTGGCCGACCAACGTCGCCTGCAAGCTGCTCGACCGGCATAGCGGGCGCTGCTCCGACTATCGCCACCGCAGGATGTACGTCAGCGAGTGCCTGCGGCTGACGCTGCGCGAGGTGGAGACGGTCGACTGGCTGCCGTCGACCTGCGCCTATGCGCTGCGCGCGCGGGGCGAGGCGCTGCCCGAGTGGCATTACCTCGTCAGCAACGACCGCGAGGCGGTGCATCGTGCCGGCGAGTCCGTGCGCGGCTGGACGGTGTCGGAGGACGAGGCGGGCGAGCTTGAGAACCACGTCGTCGATCGCGAGCTGTGAGCCCGCCGGCGGACGGGCCAGCCAGCGTTCCAGCGGGCGGTCTGGTGGACGAGGTCGTCCGCCACCCGCGTGCGCGGGGCTGGCGGCTAAAGGTCGATCCGGTGAGTGGGCGCACGCGGCTGACGGTGCCAAAACGCGGGGCGGTCCGACCGGCGCTGGCCTGGGCGGCAGGACAGGGAGCGTGGATCGCCGCCGCGCGCGCCGGCCTGCCAACACCGCGCCCGTTCGCGGACGGTGCGGCTATCCCGTTCGGCGACGGGACGCTGACGATCGCCTGGTCGCCCACCGCGCCGCGCCGGGCGGAGCAGGACGGCGACCGGTTGGTCCTCGGCGGCCCGATCGAGGGGCTGGCGCGCCGCGTCGAGGCATGGCTGCGGCGCGAGGCGCTGGCGTTGTTGACGGCGGACACGCGCGACTACGCGGCGCTTGCCGACGTCGGCGTGGACCAGGTGGCGATCGGCGACCCGCGCGGCCGCTGGGGCAGTTGTTCCAGTAGCGGCGCGGTGCGCTACAGCTGGCGGCTGGTCTGCGCGCCGGTGGCGGTGCGCCGGCAGGTCGCCGCGCATGAGGTCGCGCACCGGATCCACATGAACCACGGACCTGCGTTCCACGCGCTCGTGGAGCGGCTGTACGGCGCCGACCCGGCCCCCGCCCGCGCCTGGCTGCGCGAACATGGCACGGCGCTGCATTGGCTGGGGCGGACGGCCTGACGGTCAGTAGGTGTCGTCGGGCGTACGCTGTACAGGCTGGCGCGGGTCGGGCGCGCGCTGCCGGGCCGGCGGCGCGTCGCGCCGATCGCGGCCGGTGACATGGTCGATCCAGTCCTGGTCTAGCCGGGCGGGCGGGGCATCGGTCGTCGTGGTCGTCTCGGTCTCGGTGGCAGGCGGCGGGGCCGGCTGGGCAGGGGGCTGATCACCGGCCGGCGCGTTGTTCGGCTGTCCGATCGGATTGCCATTCTCGTCCACATAGACTGTGCCCGAGCCGCCGCTGTCGGGCTGGCCATAGGCCTCGTCGTCGGGCTCGATCTGCATCTCGGGCAGCGTCACCTGCGTGTCGAACTGCTCGACCGGCCGGTTCGCGACCGCCTTGCTCATATAGGCGGCGAACGCCTTGGCGGGCGCGGTGCCGCCGTGGAGGCCGGGGATCGGCCGGCTGTCGTCGCGGCCCATCCACACGCCGGTCGTGATGCCGCTGGAAAAGCCCAGGAACCACCCGTCCTTGTTCGCCGACGTCGTGCCGGTCTTGCCTGCCACCGGCCGTCCGATCTGCGCCGCCTTGCCCGTGCCGGTGTTGACGGCGGTCTGCAGCAGGTCGGTCATCTCGGCCGCGACATAGGGCGCGACCAGCACATGGCTGCGGTCCACCTGATATTCGTAGATCACCTGATTGTCCGCGGTCACGCGGGTGATGCCATAGGGCGCGGTCGCCACGCCCTTGTTCGCCACGCTGGCGAAGGCGCGCGTCATGTCGATCAGCCGCACTTCGGAGGTGCCCAGCACCATCGAGGGATGCGTGTTGACCGGCGTCGTGATCCCGAACCGGCGCGCCATGTCCGCCACCGTCTGGAAGCCGACCGCCTGGCCGAGCTTCGCCGCCACCGTGTTGAGCGAATAGGCGAAGGCCGTGCGCAGCGTCACCGTTCCGGAGTTGTGCCGGCTGTCGTTGCGCGGGCTCCAGCCGGCGATCGTCACCGGCGCATCGACCTCGGTATCCTCGGGCTTCTTGCCGGCCTCGAGCGCGGCGAGATAGACGAACAGCTTGAACGACGATCCCGGCTGACGGACGGCCTGCGTCGCGCGGTTGTAGATCGACGAGACGTAATCGGTGCCGCCCACCATCGCGCGCACCGCGCCGTCGCGATCGAGGCTGACGAGCGCACCCTGCGCGCCCGGCGGCGCATTGGCGCGGATCGCGGCGTCGGCGTCGCGCTGCATGCCGAGGTCCAGCGTCGTCCACACCTCCAGCGGACGGTCCTTCTCGTCGATCAGCGTGTCGAGCTGCGGCAGCGCCCAGTCGGTGAAATAGCGGACCGAGTTCTGCTTGGGCTCCGCGGAGAACGACACGGAGGCGATGTCCGCGTCCTCGGCCTGCTGCGCGGTGATGTCGCCCGCGCGCCGCATCAGCGACAGCACCACGCCGGCGCGGCCCTTGGCGGCATCGAGGTCGGCGCTGGGGGAATAATGCGACGGCGCCTTGACCAGCCCCGCGATCACCGCCGCCTCGCCCAGGCTCAGATGATCGGCGCCATGGCCGAAGAACTTGCGGGATGCCGCATCGATACCATAGGCACCGCCGCCGAAATACACCTTGTTGAGGTACAGCTCCAGGATCTGCTCCTTGGAGAACTTGCGCTCCAGAGCGAGCGCCAGGATGCCCTCGTGGAACTTGCGGCCGAACTTCTTCTGGCTATTGAGGAAGACGTTTCGCGCGAGCTGCTGCGTGATCGTCGACCCGCCCTGGACCCAATGACCACGCTGGAACCGCACCTGCACCGACCGGCCGATGCCGATCGGATCGATGCCGGGATGGCTGTAGAAGCGGCGGTCCTCCGTATCGATTTCCGCATCGCGCATCACCGCCGGGATTCGATCGTAGGGCAGCCACTCGCCATAGCTCGGCCCGAGCGAGACGATCACCGTCCCGTCGGCGGCATGGACGCGGATCATCTGGCCGTTGGGAGAGGATTTCAGCTCGTCGAAACTCGGCAGCTCGCCCTTTGCGATATAGACCGCCACGCCGAGCGCGGCGATCGCCAGCAGCAGCAGGACGACGACGATCTTGACGAGGAGCCACAGCCGCCCCCGCCACGGTGACCGTGGGCCGCGTGGCGGGGAGGCGCGTGATCGGGAAGCGGATGAGCGGGGGGAGGGGCTGCGGGCCATGAAGGCCTTGGCGGATACCGGGTTCCCGAACCGCCCACAAGCGGCGCGCACTCGTCCGCAACGACGGTCAGGCGGCGCTTACTCGCCCGCCCGCGTGGCGTTCCACCCGGCCGGCGAGTTCCAGCTCCAGCAGCACCGTTTGCACGGCGGCGGGTGACAGGCCGGACTGGCGGATCAGCTCGTCGACCGCGACGGGCACGGGCCCGAGCAGCGTCGCGATCGTCCGGCGTTCGGCATCGCTCGCGTCGGCGGGCGGGGCGGTGTAGCGGTCGGCGGGGGCGCGGACCGATCGCGGGTCGATCGGGCGGACCAGCTCCAGGATGTCCGCGGCCGATTGGACGAGCGTCGCGCCCTCGCGGATCAGCAGGTTGCACCCTTGCGCGCGCGGATCGAGCGGGTGGCCGGGCACCGCCATCACCTCGCGCCCCGCTTCCGCCGCCAGACGCGCGGTGATGAGCGAACCGGACTTGGGCACCGCCTCCACCACCACCGTCCCTTGCGCCAGCCCGGCGATGATGCGGTTGCGATAGGGGAAATGGCGCGCGCGGGGCTCGGTGCCCGGCGGCTGCTCGGCGACGACCAGCGCCTCTTCGCCCAGCCGCTCCTGCAACGCGGCGTTCTCGGGCGGGAACACCACGTCGATGCCGCTCGCGATCACCGCGATCGTGGCGGCGCCGGCGCCGACATGCGCCTGCGTGTCGATCCCGCGCGCCAGGCCCGAGACGACGGTCGCGCCCTCCGCCGCCAGGTCGGCGGCGAGCTGGCGCGCGAAGCGGCAGGCGGCGGCGGACGCGTTGCGCGCGCCGACCATCGCGACGCAGCGGGTGGCGAGCAGCGCCGTCCGACCGCGCACGATCAGGACCGGCGGCGCGTTCTCCAGCTCGGCGAGCAGCGGCGGATAGTCGGCGTCGTCGATGAACAGGTAGCGGGCGCCTAGCCGGGCGGTCGTCGCCGCTTCGCGCTCGACCTGCCCGCGCGATGGCACCACCAGCGGCTCGCCGCCACCCCGGCGCGCGAGCATCGGCAGCGCCTCCAGCGCGGCGGCGGCGGTTCCGAACCGGGCGACGAGCTGGCGATAGCTGACCGGGCCGACCCGCGGCGTGCGGATCAGCCGCAGGCGGGCGAGCGCGTCCCCATCGCCCGAGACACCTTCGCCCGAGTCAGCCACGCGCGCCGATCCGGGGTTCCGTCCCGTCCAGCAGCCGCTCGATGTTGGCGCGATGCTTCCAGATCACCAGCAGCGCGAGCGCGAGCAGCAACGGCACCAGATCGAACCGGTCCATCGCCGCCGCGCCCGTCGGCGCGCTCGCGGCGGCCAGCATGCCCGACAGCGACGAGACGCGCACGGTGGCCAGAAGCCCGAGCCACACAAGCGCATAGATCAGCCCGCACGGCCAGTGGAGCGCCAGCACGATCCCCATCAGCGTCGCGACGCCCTTGCCGCCCCGGAACCGCAGCCACACCGGATAGCAATGGCCCATGAACGCGGCGGCGGCGGCGACGATGCCCTGGCCGGGGAACAGCCGCTCCACGAGCCATACGGCCAGCCAGCCCTTGCCGATGTCGAGCAGCATCGTCGCCGCCGCCAGTTCCTTGCGGCCGGTGCGCAGCACGTTGGTGGCGCCGATGTTGCCCGACCCGACCGACCGGAGGTCGCCCGCGCCGCCAAGCCGCGTCAGGATCACGCCGAACGGGATCGACCCGAGCAGATAGCCGGCGGCCAGCGCCAGCGTCGGCGCCATCCAGATCGGACCCGTTCCTTGCAGCGCCCCCATGGTCGCGTCATATCGGCTCGGCAGGTGACACGCCAGCAACCTCGATCAGCCCGGATCGGCTTTCGTTCTCGCCGCTACGGTGACCGTCACCGCCACGTCCATCGTCACGTTGCCGACGGTCCGGAACAGGTCGGGGATCGTCTCCACCGCGATCAGGATGCCTAGCGGCTCGATCGGTATCCCCATCGCGATCGCGACCGGCGCGACGCTCGCGACATAGCTGATCGTGCCGGGCAGGCTGACCGAGCTCATCGTTGTCACCGCCGCGGTCGCGACGCCGGCGGCGAGCTGCGCCGGGCCGATCGGCACGTCCAGCCAGTGCGCGATATAGAGCGCGACGGCCAGGTTCATCGCCGGGCTGGTCGCCCGGAAGATCGCCACCGACAGCGGCAGGGTTATGCCCGCGATCCCGCGACCGGCGCCGAGGCTGGCCGACCCTTCGATCATCGCGGGCAGGCAGGCGAGCGAGGATTGCGTGCTGATCGCCACCGCCTGCGCGGGTGCGACCGCGCGGGCGAAGCGGGCGAGGCTGATACGCCCGCCGATCGCGCCCACCGGATAGCCGGCGAGGATCACGATGAAGCCCACCGCGGAGACGCAGGCGATATAGTGGACCAGCGCCCCGATCGCTCCCGTGCCGGTCCGCGCGCCGACCCCGAAGGCAAGCGCGCCGACGCCGATCGGCGCGAGCTTCAGCACCCAGCCGATTACGATCAGCAGCGTGTCGACGGTCGCCTGAAAGAAGGCGACGAAGCCGGTCCGCTGCGCCTCCGGCAGCCGCGTGGTCGCAAACGCGAAGGCGAGGGAGAACACCGTCAGCGGCAGGAACCCGTCCCCCGCCGCGGCCGCCACGACGTTGGCCGGTACCACCGTGTCGAAGAAGGCGGCGAGGCCGGGCACGGTCCCGACCGGTTTCGCCTGCGTCAGTGCGGATCGCAGCGCGGTCGAGAGCCCCACGGGCAGGGGGAACAGCCGCAGGATCAGCGGCTCCACCACCGCGGCCATCAGCGTCGTCGACCACAGAACGACGACGATCATCAGCACCGCGCGTGCAGTGATGCGTCCCGCGCGCGCCGCCTCCGCCGTCGCGCCGATCCCGGTGACGAGCAGCGACACGATCAGCGGCACGATCGTCATCTGCAACCCGTGCAGCCACGCCGTGCCGATCGGCTGGGTGTAGCCGCTCGTCGCCAGCGCCGCGGCCGGCGCGAGCCAGGCGCCGACGATGCCGAGCAGCAGGCCCAGCCCGAGCGAGAGGAGGATGCGGGTGGCCTGAGAAGCGCGGAGCATCATGGGGTCGCCCTTCGTGACAAGCGGCGCTAGAGACCGGACCGGCATCAGGCGACGAGACCCAGGCGATGGCAAGATATTTCGGCACCGACGGTATCCGCGGCCTCACCAACGCGCAGCCGATGACGGCACGGATGGCGATGAAGGTCGGCATGGCGGCGGGCGCCTATTTCCTGCGCGGCGACCATCGCCACCGCGTGCTGATCGGCAAGGACACGCGCCTGTCGGGATACATGCTCGAATCGGCGCTGGTCGCCGGCTTCACCAGCGTCGGCATGGACGTCGTCATGACCGGGCCGCTGCCCACCCCGGCGATCGCGCTGCTGACCCAGTCGATGCGCGCGGACATCGGCGTGATGATCTCCGCCAGCCACAACCCGTTCGAGGACAACGGCATCAAGCTGTTCGGGCCCGACGGATACAAGCTGTCGGACGAGGCGGAGACGGCGATCGAGGACCTGATCGACGGCGTGGACGAGGGGCAGGTGCCGCTGGCGCCCGCCGCCACCATCGGCCGGGCGCGTCGGATCGACGATGCGCAGGGCCGCTACATCAACTCCGCCAAGGCGACCTTCCCGCGCGATCTGCGGCTCGACGGGATGAAGATCGTCATCGATTGCGCGAACGGCGCCGCTTATCGCGTCGCGCCGTCGGCGCTATGGGAACTGGGCGCCGAGGTGATCGCGATCGGCGTGACGCCCGACGGCACCAACATCAACGACGGCGTCGGCTCGACGGCGCCGCAGACCCTGTCGGACACGGTGGTGGCGAGCGGCGCCGACATCGGCATCGCGCTCGACGGGGACGCCGACCGGCTGATCGTGGTGGACGAAGCGGGCAAGGTGGTCGACGGCGACCAGCTGATGGCGACGATCGCCGCCGGCTGGGCTCGCCAAGGCCGGCTGGTGGGCGGCGGCCTGGTCGCGACCGTCATGTCCAATCTGGGGCTGGAGCGGCATCTGGCGGCGCAGGGACTGGGTCTGGTGCGCACCAAGGTGGGCGACCGCCACGTGCTGGAGGCGATGCGCGCGCGCGGCTTCAACCTGGGCGGCGAACAGTCGGGGCACATCATCCTCGCCGACTATGCGACCACCGGCGACGGGCTGGTCGCGGCGTTGCAGGTGCTCGCGGAGATCGTGCGGTCGGGCGCGCCCGCGAGCGAGGTGCTTCACCGGTTCGAGCCGCTGCCCCAGTTGCTCAAGAACGTCCGCTTCAAGGGTGGCCGGCCGCTCGACGCCGAGCCGGTGAAGGCCGTGATCGCCGAGGCTGAAGCCGAACTGAAGGGCCGCGGCCGCCTCGTCATCCGCCCGTCGGGCACCGAGCCGGTGATCCGCGTGATGGCGGAGGGTGACGATCCCGGCCAGGTCGAGGCGGTGGTCGACCGCATCTGCGATGCCGTCCGCCAGGCCGCGGCCTGAGAGACTGGGCTGATGCTGACCCGACAGGCGCGCGCCTGATGCTCGCCATGCGGCCCGATTGCGAGCGGTGCGGCGCGGACCTGCCGGCGCAGGCACCGGGCGCGTTCATCTGCTCGTTCGAATGTACCTTCTGCGCCGAATGCGCGGAGGCGTTGGACGACCGGTGCCCGAACTGCGGCGGTGAGCTGGTCGATCGGCCTACTCGGACGGGCGCCGCGCTGAAGCGGAGTCCGGGATCGACGGAGCGGCGGTTTCAGGCCTGAAGGCTTGGTCCCCTATCTCCGTTCATCCTGAGCTTGTCGAAGGATTGTCCTTTTCCGTAAAAAGGGCAGGGCTTCGACAGGCTCAGCCTGAACGGAACTAGGAAGGTAGCCCAAATGGACGCGGAAGCATTTGGATCAGAAGTCGATCGCGATGCCCTTGTGCTCCCAATCGCCGTAGCGGGTCGGGTCCTGGCCGTCGGGATCCTCGGTCTTGCGCGCGGGCTGGGGCACCGGCACCGGGATGTTGGGCGACAGATACGGGGGCGGCGTGACGTGAGCGGGGCGTTCACCCATCGTGCGTGTCCTTTCGCGACGCGGAGCCGATTGCGGCCGGTCCGCTTCGCCGCCACATGGGGGTCGTGACCGACCGCGCGCAAGTCCCTGCCGAGCAAGCTTCTTCCGATCTGCCTGCCATCGATCCGCCTGGCGTCGCGACCCGCCGCGCCGCGATGCGGCTGCTCGATGCGGTGCTGCGTCGGGGGCAGGCGCTGGACGCCGCCATGCCGGGCGCGACGCGCGAGCTGCCGCGCGCCGACGACCGCGCCTTTGCCCACGCGATCGCCGCCGAGGCGCTGCGCCGGCTGCCCGATCTCGACGCGCTGATCGACGGCGCGACCCGCCAGACGCTGCCGCCCGATGCCAAGGCGCGCACGGCGCTCCGGATCGCGCTCGTGCAGGCGCTGGTGCTCGGCAAGCCGGCGCATGCGGCGATCACGACCGTGCTGCCGCTGGTCGACGGCGGCCCGCGCAAGCTGGTCCATGGCGTGTTCGGCACGTTAAGCCGCGCGGGGCTCCTGCTGCCCGAGGTGCCGACGCTGCCCGAGGCGACCGCCGAGCGCTGGGGCATCGCCTGGGGCGACGAGATGGTCGCCGACGCCGCGCGCGCGATCGCGACGCCGCCGCCGCTTGACGTGACGTTGCGGGACGAAGCACCCGCGTACCTAGGCGGCGTGTCGCTCGCCTCCGGCCACCGCCGGCTGCCGCGTGGTACGGCGGTGACCGACCTGCCCGGCTATGCCGAGGGCGCCTGGTGGGTGCAGGATATCGCCGCTTCCATCCCCGCCCGGCTGCTCGGCGCACCGCCCGAGCCGGATGCGACGGCGCTCGACCTGTGCGCGGCGCCCGGTGGCAAGACGATGCAGCTCGCCGCCGCCGGTTGGCACACGGTCGCGGTCGACGGCTCGCAAAGTCGTCTGGCGCGACTTCGCGATAATCTGCACCGCACTCGGCTGAAGGCCGAGGTAATCCGGGCCGACATCCTCGACTGGTCGCCGGCCGAGCCGGCGGCGGCGGTACTGCTCGATGCGGCGTGCAGCGCGACCGGCATCTTCCGCCGCCATCCCGACGTGCTCCACCGCGTGCGCCCGTCAGTGATCGACGAGGCCGCCGCGTCGCAGGCGAGGCTGCTCGCGCGCGCCGCCGACTGGGTGCGGCCGGGCGGGACGTTGGTCTACGCCACCTGCTCGCTGGAACCGGAGGAGGGCGAGGAGCAGATCGGCCGTTTCATGGCCGCGAACCTCGCGTTCGGGATCGATCCGGTCCGCACCGACGAGCTGCCCGACGGGATAGCGCCCGATCCGCGTGGCTGGGTCCGCACGCTGCCCGGCATGCTGGCCGGACAAGGAGGCTGCGACGGCTTCTTCATCGTTCGGCTGCGACGGGCGGGGTAACGCACAAGACGGTTCAAATGCGCGCGCCGCCGCTCTAGGGTCCCACGCACCATGAGCCAGCCCGTCCGCATCTCGCCCTCGATCCTGTCCGCCGACTTCGCCAAGCTTGGCGAGGAGGTGCGTGCGATCGACGCCGCGGGCGCGGACTGGATCCATGTCGACGTGATGGACGGGCATTTCGTCCCCAACATCTCCTTCGGCCCGGCGGTAATGAAGGCGATAAGGCCGCTTACGGCCAAGCCGTTCGACGTCCACCTGATGATCGCCCCCGTCGATCGCTATCTCGATGCCTTTGCCGAAGCGGGGGCCGACACGATCCTGGTTCATGTCGAGGCGGGACCGCACATCCATCGCTCGATTCAGCACATCAAGGGGCTTGGCAAGCGCGCCGGCGTCGCCCTCAATCCCGGTACCCCGGCCAAGATGCTGGATTACCTAATGGACGACGTAGACGAGGTGCTGGTGATGACGGTCGATCCCGGTTTCGGCGGCCAGCATTTCCTGTCCGGCCAGCTCAAGAAGGTCGCCGCGATCCGCCGGATGATCGACGCGACGGGACGTTTGATCGACCTGGAGGTGGACGGCGGCGTCGACCTACAGACCGCGCGCCAATGCGTCGAGGCGGGAGCGGACGCGCTCGTCGCGGGCACGGCGGTGTTCCGGGCTGGTCCAGCCGGGTATCGGGCCGCCATCGCGGGCCTGCGCGGCGGGTGAGCGACGCCGATCCTGTCCTCGATCCGGGCTCGGCATGGATGGAGGAGCCTGGCGACGGGATCGAGTCCGGCCGCCAACTGATCCGCGTCGGTGGAGAGGCTGGACTGTCGCTGGCGGAGCGGCTGTCGGAACGGTTGCACCGGCTGACGTGGCGTACGCCGATCCACACGCTGCGGCTGAAGGGCCGCTATCCGCTCAAGCTGCTCGCGGTGCCCGACGATCCGCTGCCCGGCGACGTCGCGCGTGGGCGCACGCTGCTGGCCGGGCGGCTGACGTTCCGGGGCGAGGAGCGCGAACTCGCCGCCCTCGACCTCGCGCGGCCCGACTGGAGCCGGCCGTTCGGCGCCCATCTCCACAGCTTCGACTGGCTGCGCGACCTGTCCACCGTCGCGACGCGGGCGCAGGCGGCGCCGATCGCGGAAAGCCTGATGGCGCGCTGGCTCGGCGCGCATGCCGACGCCGTGTCGGGCGAGGCGTGGCGGCCGAGCCTGTGGGGGCGGCGGCTGATCGGCTGGACCGCGCACGCGCCGCTGATCCTGTCGTCGGGCGACCTGATCTATCGCTCACGCGTCCTCAACACGCTGGCGCGGGGTGCGCGTCATCTCGATCGCGCGGCGGACAAGGCCGCGCCAGGCGCCGACCGTGTCGTCGCCTGGGCGGGGGTGATCGTCGCGGGGCTGCTGATCCCCGGCGGCGATCCCAGGCGGGTGTTCGGCGAGGCCGGGCTGGTGCGCGCGCTGGGCACCGCGCTGTTCGACGACGGCGGCACCGTCAGCCGCTCGCCACGCCAATTGCTCGCGATCCTCGAAACGCTGGTGAGCCTGCGTGCCGCCTATGCCGCGCGCCGGATGGACCTGCCCGAGCCGGCAGCGCAGGCGATGGCGCGCATGGTGCCCGCGCTGCTGGGCGTCGCCCATGCCGATCGCGGCCTGTCGAGCTGGCAGGGCGGGGGCCCGACGTCGCCCGACCGGCTGGCGGAGGTGATCGACGCGAGCGGCATCCGCACCCGCCCACTCCGTCAGGCGCGCGACTGGGGGTATCAGCGGCTCGCCACCGGCTCGGCGGTCGTGATCGTCGACGCCGCGCCGCCGCCGGTGGCGCGGGTGGTGGACGGTGGCTGCGCCTCGACGCTGGCGTTCGAGCTGTCGGACGGGCCGATGCGGCTGGTGGTGAACTGCGGCGGCGCGCGGGCCGGGATCGCGGGACTGCCGGCCGGGCTGACCGAGGGCCTGCGCACGACGGCGGCGCATTCGACGCTGTGCCTTGCCGACAGCAACTCCACCGCGATCCAGGCGGACGGCACGCTCGGCCGCGGCGTCGGCGTGGTTGAGCTCGCGCGGCAGGAGAGCGGCGGCGCGAGCCGGATCGAGGCGAGCCACGACGGCTATGTCCGCCGCTACGGCTTCCTCCACCGTCGCAGCCTGGTGCTGGCGGGCGACGGGCGCGAGCTGCGCGGTGAGGACATGCTGCTGCCCGAGGGGCGACGGCGGCGGGCGGCGCCGACGGCTTTCGCGATTCGCTTTCATCTGGGCGAGGGGGTGGAGGCCGCGCCGACCGGCGACGGAGCCGGCGCGGTGCTGCGTGGGCCGGGCGCGGCGCTGTGGCAGTTCCGCTGCCGCGGCGGGGCGCTGTCGGTGGAGGACAGCCTGTGGATCGACGGCGCCGGGCGGCCGGTGGCGATCCGGCAGTTGGTGATCGCGGGCGAGGCGGTCGCGGGCGGCGCGACGGCAAGCTGGGCGTTCAAGCGCGCGCGGTAATCCTAAGACCGTCATCCCCGCGAACGCGGGGATCGCTCACGACCGGCATGCGCTTTCAACGAGACCCTCGCGTTCGCAAGGGTAACGGACTGAAAGCGAGTGAGGGGCGGGTGCAAGGGAGGTTGTCGCCGCGACACGGCACCCTGTATGGGCCGCGCAACCACGCCGGTAGGCGATGCTGGAGTTCGCCATGTCCGCCGTTCCCATCGCCCGTGCGTTGCTGTCCGTGTTGGACAAGACCGGGCTCGTCGAGCTGGCAACGGCGCTCGCCGGCCATGGTGTTGAGCTGGTCTCGACCGGCGGCACCGCGACCGCGCTCCGCGCCGCAGGGCTGACGGTGCGCGACGTGTCGGAGCTGACCGGCTTCCCCGAGATGATGGACGGCCGCGTCAAGACGCTCCACCCCAAGGTGCACGGCGGGCTGCTGGCGGTCCGCGACGACCCCGCGCACGTCGTGGCGATGGACGCGCACGGGATCGGCGCGATCGACCTGGTGGTCGTCAACCTCTACCCGTTCGAGGCCACCGTCGCCCGCGACGCGGGGCGCGACGAGGTGATCGAGAACATCGACATCGGCGGCCCCAGCATGGTGCGCTCGGCGGCGAAGAACCACGCGCATGTGGCGATCGTCACCGACCCGGCGGACTATCCTGCGCTGATCGAGGAGCTGGCCGCCAACGCCGGCGCGACGAGCCTCGACACGCGCCGCCGGCTCGCGGCCAAGGCGTTCGCCGCCACTGCCGCCTATGACGCGGCGATCGCAAGCTGGTTCGCCTTCGCTGACCAGGGCGAGCGGTTTCCGGAGACGCTGCCGCTTGTGCTCAGGCGCGGCTCCACGCTGCGCTATGGCGAGAACCCGCATCAGCAGGCCGCCTTCTATCGCTCCGCCGGCCCGCACGCGCGCGGGATCGGCCAAGCGCGGCAGGTCCAGGGCAAGGAGCTGTCGTACAACAACCTCAACGATGCAGATGCGGCGCTGGAGCTCGTGTCGGAGTTCCGGGACGGCGAGCCCGCCTGCGTGATCGTCAAGCACGCCAACCCGTGCGGGGTCGCGATCGGCGCGACGCTCGTTGAGGCGTATGAGCGCGCCTTCCAGTGCGACACCGTGTCGGCGTTCGGCGGCATCATCGCGGTCAACCGGCCGCTGGACGGCGAGACCGCCCGCGCCATTGCCGGCATCTTCACCGAGGTAGTGGTCGCGCCGGATGCCGATGCAGAGGCGCTGGCGGTGTTCGCGGGCAAGAAGAACCTCCGTTTGCTGCTGACGGGCGCACTGCCCGACCCGGCGCGGCTTGGCCTGACGGTGAAGTCGATCACCGGCGGCTGGCTTGTGCAGAGCCGCGACGCGGGCCGGCCAGGCGAGCTGAAGGTCGTGACGAAGCGCCAGCCGACCGAGCAGGAATTGGCCGACTGCCTGTTCGCCTGGACCGTGGCCAAGCACGTCAAGTCGAACGCGATCGTCTATGCGAAGGACGGCGCGACCGCCGGGATCGGGGCCGGGCAGATGAACCGGCTGGAGTCGGCGCGCATCGCCGCATGGAAGGCGCGCGACGCCGCCAACAAGGCGAGCTGGGCGACACCGCGCACGATCGGCTCGGCGGTGGCGTCGGACGCGTTCTTCCCGTTCGCCGACGGTCTGATGGCGGCAGTGGAGGCGGGCGCGACGGCGGTGATCCAGCCCGGTGGCTCGATCCGCGACGACGAGGTGATCGCAGCGGCGGACGCGGCCGGGCTGGCGATGGTGTTCACCGGAATGCGGCATTTCAGGCATTGAGGAACGGTTGTAGGCGCGGCCACGTGGTGCCGGTGCGCCAAACGCAAGGTCGTGCCGATACCTGCTTCGGCTAACCGGTCGGGTGGCTGACGCGTGGCTGAGGACCGTCAGGGCCGGAGCCAATCCCGATCAGGCCGGGTGATCTGGCGTGCATTGCTGTAGGCCATTTCAAGAGTTAAACAGGTTGAGGCCCTGTAATCATGGCCAACATCGTCAACTACGAGCGCCAAATCGGCGATCGACGGATTAGTTAAACAAATAGGCAGGAGTAGTTGCACCTTATTATTATAGTATTGTGGGATTGCCGCTTTGTAGTTTCTTATCACTCGGATCTTTGCCTGATCAATTTTTCCTCTAAGAAGTGCAGATAGATTGTGTAGGCCAAGGGTACGGAACTCAGTAGGAAAACGGCTTAGGTTTTCATTGACGATGTGATCGTAATGGACCCGCAGCTCCTTTCTTGTATCAAATACCAGCATTGATGGGTTGTCGAAGTAATGAGCGATTTTTGGGGTTCCCCTAAATCCGTTTAGGTAGTGTTCTCCCTCTCTCGCCCATGCTCGAAAGTACCAATCCTGTTTGTCAAGGTTCCGATTGCGCTCAAAAATCGCACAAATCTGCTCCTGAGACTCGGTTACAAGTCCAGTATTAAACGCCGCCAGTTCACCATCGTCATTGATTTGAACCTTATCCTCAAAAGCCAGCCGAGAATAGGTCCGAAATATATAGTTCCGGAGGATAGGCTTACGCCCGGTTGGCGTAGCATTGAAATCCCAATCTCCAGGCTCATCCTCCGCAAGTCTTGAAAGTTCATCTAAGCGATCATCGAACGCAGGTACGTACGCGAAGCTCAGCAGTTCATCAGGTAACATATCCATACCGCTTTCCATTAATGCGCCTCACCCCAGCTCGGCCCCGTCCCGATCTCCACCCCCAGCGGCACCGTCAGCTTCACCGCCGGCTCCGCCGCGGTCGCCATGACCCGCTCGATCACCGGCTTCGCGCGTTCGACGTCGCCCGCGGGCAGCTCGAACACCAGTTCGTCGTGGACCTGCAGCAGCATCCGCACGTCGGGCAGCCCTTCCGCTGCCAGTGCAGGCTCCATGCGGATCATCGCACGCTTGATGATGTCCGCGCTCGTGCCCTGGATCGGCGCGTTGATCGCCGCGCGCTCGGCGCCCTGCCGCTCGGGCTGGATCTTGGACTTGAGCCGCGGGAACCAGCATTTCCGCCCGAACAGCGTGGTGGTGTAGCCACGCTCGCGCACGCCCGTCAGCGTCTCGGCGATGTAGCGGTTGATGCCGGGGAAGCGGTCGAAATAGGTGTCGATCATCCCCTGCGCCTCGTCCGCCGACACGTCGAGCCGCCCCGCCAGCCCCCAGCGCGAGATGCCGTAGAGGATTGCGAAGTTGATCGTCTTGGCGCGCGAGCGCGTGTCGCGGTCGACCTTGCCGAACAGCTCCTGCGCGGTGAGCGAGTGGATGTCGTCGCCGTTCGCGAATGCGTCGCGGAGCTGCGGCACGTCGGCGATGTGCGCGGCGAGGCGCAGCTCGATCTGCGAATAATCGGCCGACAGGATCACATTGCCCGGCTCGGCGACGAACGCGTCGCGGATCTGGCGACCGGTCTCGGTGCGGATCGGGATGTTCTGGAGGTTGGGCTCGGTCGACGATAGCCGCCCGGTCTGCGCACCCGTCAGCGAGTAGCTGGTGTGCACGCGGCCCGTGTCGGCGTTGATCTCCGCCTGCAGCGCGTCGGTATAGGTGTTCTTGAGCTTGGTGAGCTGACGCCAGTCGAGCACGCGACGGACGATCTCCGAGCCCTCGCCCTTCTCGCGCGCGATCCGTTCGAGTTCGGTCACATCGGTGGAATAGACGCCCGACTTGCCCTTGCGCCCGCCCTTGAGGCCCAGCCGCTCGAACAGCACGTCACCCAACTGCTTGGGGCTGCCGATCGTGAACGGGCCGCCCGCCATATGGTGGACGACCGTCTCCAGCTCCGCGATCTGCCCGGTGAACTCCGCCGACAGTGCGGCGAGCTTCTCGCGGTCGACCAGGATGCCGCGCCGCTCCATCCGCGCGACCACCGCCACCAGCGGCCGGTCGACCATCTCGTACACCCGCGTCGCGGCCTCGGCCGGCAGTCGCGCCTTGAACCGCTTCCACAAGCGGTACGTCACGTCGGCGTCCTCGGCCGCGTAGCGGGTCGCGGACTTGAGGTCGACCTCGTGGAATCCGCGCTGCGTCTTGCCGGTGCCGACCACGTCCTTGAACGCGATGCACGAGTGCGACAAATGCGTCGCGGCGAGTTCGTCCATGCCGTGGCCGTGCAGCCCCGCGTCGAGGTCGAAGCTCATCACGATCGTGTCGTCATAGGGCGCGACCTTCAGCCCCCCGACCATTTCGCCGGCGCGCGCCAGCACCGTCATGTCGAACTTGAGGTTGTGGCCGATCTTGAGGACGGACGGATCCTCGAACAGCGGCTTGAGCTTCGCCAGAGCGACCTGCGGCGACAATTGCACCGGCGTTTCCGCCAGCAGGTCGGTGCCGCCGTGGGTGAGGGGGATGTAGCAGGCGAGGTTGGGATGGAGCGAGAGGCTGACGCCCACCAGCGTACAGGCCATCGAGTCGGTGCCGCTCGTCTCCGTGTCGATCGCGACCCAGCCCTGGTGGCGCGCGACCGCGATCCAGCGATCGAGCGCGGCCTCGTCCACCACCGTCTCGTAACCGTCGTGGTCGCAGGGCGGGTCCTGCTCCATCGGGACTGATGTGGGTTCGGGGACCGGCGCGTCGGCGACGCTCGTGCCGCCTTGCGCCCCATCACCAAGCCGGGCGAGCAGCGACTTGAAGCCGTGATGCTCCAGGAACGCGCGCAGCGGCGCGTCGGGGATGCCCTTGAGCTCCAGTTCCTCCAGCGGGTGTTCCAGCGGCGCGTCGCACACCAGCTTGACGAGTTCCCGGCTCATCCGCGCGGCATCGGCATGCTCGATCAGATTGTCGCGTAGCTTGCCCTTCTTCATGTCGGGCGCGGCCGCCAGGACGGCTTCGACGTCGCCATGGTCCTGGATCAGCTTGGCCGCCGTCTTGGGCCCGACGCCCGGCACGCCCGGCACGTTGTCGACCGCATCGCCCATCAGCGCCAGCACGTCGCCGAGCTTGTCCGGGCCGACGCCGAACTTCTCCACCACCTGTTCCGCGCCTAGTCGGCGGTTGGTCATCGTGTCATACAGGTCGAGCCCCGGCTCGATCAGCTGCATCAGGTCCTTGTCGCTGGAGACGATCGTCACCTGCCAGCCCTGCGCCAGTGCCGCCGTGGCATAGCTCGCGATCAGGTCGTCCGCCTCCAGCCCCGCCTCCTCGATGCACGGCAGCGAAAAGGCGCGGGTCGCGTCGCGGATCATCGGGAATTGCGGCGTCAGGTCCGGCGGCGGCGGCGGCCGGTGCGCCTTGTACTGCGGGTACATCTGCGTGCGATGATTCTCCGACGACTTGTCGAGCACCACCGCCATATGGGTCGGGCCTTCCGCCGCATGGACCTCGTCCGCCAGCTTCCAGAGCATCGTCGTATAGCCGTACACCGCGCCGACTGGCTCGCCGTGCTTGTTGGTGAGCGGTGGCAAGCGGTGATAGGCGCGGAAGATGTAGCCGGAGCCGTCGACGAGGTAGAGGTGGGGCATGGCGTAGGTGTAGCGGATGGAGCGGGGCGGCTCAAACGGTCCCCGCTTCACCTATTCCGTTGGCCCTGAGCTTGTCGAAGGGCTGTCCTTCTTCGTGCTACCGTAGAAACGACAGGGCTTCGACAAGCTCAGCCTGAACGGAGGTGAAGACGAGCGTGGTAGGGTGATGGTTTAGTTCGTCGATCCCGCGCCCCCGCGGCTCGCCTGATAGCTCGCGACTTCCGCGGCGACCGACTGGATCAGCTCCTGCCGCTCGCGCATCGGGCGGACCGAGTCGCCGATCATCACCGCGATCGCGTAGCGCGAGCCGTCGGGCGCGGTCAGCAGGCCGACGTCGTTGAACCCGGCATTGCGGGGTCCGAGATCCTGCCCGGTCCCGGTCTTGTGCGCGATCGTCCAGCCGGACGGCAGCGCGGCGCGCAGCCGGGCGCGGCCGGTGACGGAGGCGCCCATCGTGTCGAGCATGATCCGCGTCGACGTCTCCGACAGCAGCTCGCCGCGTGCGAGGCGCGCGAGCGCGTCGGCGATCGCGACCGGCTCGGCACCGTCGGGCGGATCGGAGACATAGGCGTCGAGCGCGGCCGCGCGCGCGGCGGGGGTCAGCCGCGAGCGGGCGATTTCGAAATTATTGCCCAGCGCGTACGAAGCCTGCCACGTCAGCCCCGCCGTCCGGCTCTGCAACTGCCGCTCGCCGGGACCAAAACGGATGCCACCGAGCTGCTTGCGCTCGATGAACGCGCGCACCGCCGACGGGCCGCCAACCAGCCAAAGCAGTTTGTCGTTGGCGGTGTTGTCGCTGTGCGTCAGCGCGCGGGTGAGCAGATCGCCCACCGTGGTGTGGAACCCGCCCGGCTTCACCGCCAGGAACGCGATCGGCTGGTGGAACAAGGTGATGTCGCCCGGCCCGACCGTCACCGGATCGTCGAGGCGCAGTTTGCCCTGGTCGCGCCGGTCGAGCACCGTCATCGCGACCCACAGCTTGGACACCGATTGCTGCGGCAGCCGCTGGAGTCCGCCCGCCTCGATGGTCCAGCCCGCGTCGACCGCGCGCACCGCGATCCCCATCCGGCCGGCGAAGCCATGGTGGATCGACTCGATCGCCGCCTCCAGCCGCGCCGGCGCGCGGCTCGTGCGCGGCGGCTCGACGGGCGGCGGCGGTACGGGCACGGAGACGAAATAGCTCGGGCTCGCGACCGGTGCGCGCGCGCCGGCGCCAGGATGGCTCGCCGATCCGCACGCCGCCACCGCCATCACCAGGCCGGAGCCGGCCGCCAGGCGCATGCCCCATTGGCCATAGCTGACCCCCAACCGTCCAATCGTCACTTGTCGCCCCGCTGACCGCGTCGACACTCTAGGCGAGAATTGCTCATCGAAAACCACGCGTTAGCGATGGTGCGGTGAACCGCGCCTGACGCGCGACCGGCGGCGTGGTGCCGTGCCGGGCGCGAAAGCGGTTGGCCACCGGCGCGGGGCATGGAAGGAAGGGCGCCGAAAGGCGGCGGCGATGGACGAGAGCGGGTTCCTGACGATCGGCGGCCTGTTCCTCGCGGCCATCCTGGTGGCGATCGGCGCGCAGCGGTTGCGGCTGCCCTACAGCATCGGGCTGGTCGTCGCGGGGCTCGGCATCGCGCTGGTCGCGCCCGGCACCGCGCCGCCGCTGACGCGCGACCTGATCTATTTCATCCTGCTGCCGCCCTTGGTGTTCGAGGCGGCGATCCAGATCCCCTGGAGGCCGCTGCGCCGCGAGCTGCCGCTGCTGCTCGCGCTCGTCACGCTGGGCGTCGCGGTCGCGAGCGGCGTCGTGGCGGCGGGGATGCATTATTGGGCGGGGTGGAGCTGGATCGGCGCGGGGCTGTTCGGCGTGCTGATCTCCGCCACCGACCCCGTCTCGGTGATCGCCGCGTTCAAGCAATGGCGCGTCGAGCCAAGGTTGCATCTGCTGGTGGAGGCGGAGAGCCTGCTCAACGACGGGGTCGCGGCGGTCGGCTTCGCGGTGCTGACCGGCATCGCGGTTGCTGGCGCAGGCGCGGGGGACGTCAGCCTGGGCGCGATCGGGTGGCAGTTGCTGTACACCTCGGTGGGCGGCATCGGCATCGGCGTCGGCGTCGCGGTGCCGCTGATCCTGGTCGCGGGCGGCACGGACGACCGGCTGGTCGAGGTGACGATCACCACGCTAATCGCGTTCGGCGCGTTCCTGGTGGCGGAGCATCTTGGGTGTTCGGGCGTGCTCGCGACGCTGGCGGCGGGGCTGGTCGTGGGCAATTGGGGCTTCCCGGGCACGATCAGCGACGACGGCCGCCGCGGCGTGCTCAACCACTGGGAATATGTCGCGTTCCTCGGCAACTCGGTGATCTTCCTCCTGATCGGCGGGAGCGAGGCGCGGCTGCCGATCGGCGTGGTGGTGGAAGCGGCGGCGCTGGCGATCGGCCTGTCGCTCGCGGGCCGGGCGCTGTCGGTCTACCCGATGACGCTCGCCTTCGCACGAACGCGGCTGGCGGTGCCCTGGGCATACAAGCACGTGCTGTTCTGGGGGGGCCTGCGCGGCGCGCTGGCGCTCGCGCTCGCGCTCGCTCTGCCCGGCGCCGTGCCCGAACGGGCCACCATCGTGGCGGTGGTGTTCGCCGTCGTCGCCTTCTCGATCGTCGTGCAGGGATTGACGATGGGGCCGCTCATCCGCCGGCTGGGACTGATCGAGACGGACGCGGGCCACGCCTGACACGGGGCCCGGATGTCATCAGCGCGCGAGCGCCTGCTGCAGAAAGCGCGCGCCGGGGGCGGAGGCCTGGCCGTTCAGGATCGCGCGCGGCGACAGGTCGCGGCCGTAGAACTCGCGGGTCCGGCCGTCGTCGGCGTGGATACCGCTCGCCTCGATCGTCGCGCCGGCATAGGCGCCCTTAGTGTTGGTCCACACGATCACGTCGCCCTTGGCGAGGTTCGCCTGGTCGGCGTCGGAATATTTGACGACCGCATAGCCGGCATTGGCGTTGAGCGAGATCTTGGTCCGGTCGATAAACTGGCTGACGGCGCGCCGGTTCATCAGCAGGTACACGACCGAGCCCCCGTCGCCACCGGCCTGCAGGCCGATGTTGAGGCCGCCGAAGCTGAAGAACGCCGGCGTGCTCCAGCCGCTTGCGGTGCGCGCCACGGCGACGCCCGCCCCGCCGCGGCCACCGATCAGGAAACCGGCCTGACCATAAGCCGGGATGATGTAGATGCCGGCCGCGCGCCCGACGAGCGCGTGGAGCTTGGGATCGCGGTCCATCTCGGCCACCACTGACACCGCCTTGTCGACCAGCTTCTGCGGCCCGCGCGCCGTTGCGCTGTCATCGCTCGGGTGCCGCTGCTGGCCTTCGGCGGCGGCGAGGGAGGGTGTCAGGACGAGCATTGCTGCGACGAGGGCGACCGAACGGGACGCGATGGTATGGGAAAAGCGGATCATGACGGGGTTCCTGACGATAGATGCAGGTTTCCTCAACGAAGGCGTGGGACCCGCCGTTCCGCCGGCAATTTCTCAATCCTCCCCCGTCAGGGGGAGGTGGCCGGCGTAGCCGGTCGGAGGGGGAGGCACCCGAAACGTCAGCCGGTCCTCCCCCTCCGTCACGCTTCGCGTGCCACCTCCCCCTGGCGGGGGAGGATTAGATGACCTTTACGGCACCAGCACCGTGTCGATCGCGTCCGGCAGCGTCTCGGGCCAGTCGAGCGTATAGTGCAGCCCGCGGCTCTCGTGGCGGTGGAGCGCGGAGCGGACGATCAAGTCGGCGGTCTGGATCAGGTTCCGAAGCTCGATCAGGTCGGGCGTGACGCGGAAATGGCCGTAATAATCCGCGACCTCCTCCTGGAGGAGGCGGATGCGGCTGGCGGCACGCTGGAGCCGCTTGGTGGTCCGCACGATGCCGACGTAATTCCACATGAAGCGGCGGATCTCGGTCCAGTTCTGCTTAATGACCACCTCCTCGTCCGAGTCGGTGACGCGGCTCTCGTCCCATGGCCGGATCGTGGGCACGGCGGGAAGCTGGTCCCAGCGCGCGGCGATGTCGGCCGCGCACGCCTCGCCGAAGACGAAACATTCGAGCAACGAGTTGGACGCGAGCCGGTTGGCGCCGTGCAGCCCGCTCTCGGTGCACTCGCCCGCCGCGTACAGACCGGGCAGGTCGGTGCGCCCGGCGCGATCGATGACGATCCCGCCGCAGGTGTAATGCTGCGCGGGAACGACCGGGATCGGCCCGGTGGTCATGTCGATGCCGAGACCCAGCAGCTTCTCGTGGATGTTGGGGAAGTGGCCGCGCACGAACTCGGCGGGCTCATGACTGATGTCGAGGTGGACGTAATCGAGGCCGTAGCGCTTGATCTCCGCGTCGATCGCGCGCGCCACCACGTCGCGGGGTGCGAGCTCCATACGTTCGGGATCGTAGAACTCCATGAACCGGGTGCCGGTCTGCGGATTGATGAGCCGGCCGCCCTCGCCACGCACCGCCTCGGTGATCAGGAAGTTCTTGACGTGGAGGTCGTAGAGGCACGTCGGATGGAACTGCATCATCTCCATGTTCGAGATGCGGCAGCCGGCGCGCCAGGCCATCGCGATCCCGTCGCCGGTCGCGCCGCGCGGAGCGGTGGAGAAGAGGTACGTCCGGCCCGCGCCGCCCGTCGCCAGGATCGTCGCGCGCGCGGTGTGCAGCTCGACGCCGCCCGACGCGCGGTCGACCGCATAGACGCCCCACACGTTGCCCGCGCCGGAATACCGCTCCTCGTGGCGTCCGGTCGCGAGATCGATCGCGACCCGGTCGGGCAGCAATGTGATGTTGGGATGCGCCTCGGCGGCGCGTTGCAGCGCCTCCTGCACCGCCCAGCCGGTCGCGTCGGCGACATGGACGATGCGCCGGTGCGAATGGCCGCCCTCGCGGGTCAGGTGCAGCGCGTTGCCCTCCGTCTCGAACGGCACGCCGAGCCGAACCAGCCGCTCGATCGCCGCGGGCGCGCCGCCGATGACGTATTCGACGACGTCGCGATCGTTGAGGCCGGCGCCGGCGACCATCGTGTCGCGGACGTGATTTTCGAACGTGTCGCCGGGTTCGAGCACCGCCGCGATCCCACCCTGCGCCCAGGCGGTGGAGCCCTCGTTGAGCGCGCCCTTGGCGAGCACCGTGACGCGGAACCGGTCGGCGAGCGTCAGCGCGGCGGTGAGCCCGGCGGCGCCCGACCCGACGATCAGGACGTCGGCGGTGGTGGCGGGGGGAGGCGGAGAGGTCATCTGCGCCCCCTGCCACAAGAAGCGGCGTGGTGGACAGCCGCTCCTTGCCGTTATGCCAGCGAACGCTGGCATCTCTCCGCGACAAGTCCGCCCCACGACGAGACCCCAGCGTTCGCTGGGGTGACGGCGACCGTCAGTACAGCTGCTTCCTCAGACTCAACTTGATCGACCGGCCGAGCGGGTCGAGATAGTCGGGCTGGTAGCTGATCGGCGTCGTGCCGTCGCCCGACGTCACCCGCTGGCGCGAGTCGAACAGGTTGGTCGCGCTGAGCGTCAGCCGCACGCCGCGCGCCCAGGGGTGCTTGACCACGAACTTGAGCTGCTGGCCGAGGTCCGCGAACAGCCGGAGGTCGAACGTCGCCAGGCTGGAGAAGTTGAGCGTGCTGTCCGTCGTCGCGCCCCCCGTCGTCGCAATCGCCGCCGTGCTGCCGCGCACGAACGTGCCGGTCTGGTAGTTGGCGGACGCGCGGATGCCGAGGCCATTGTTGCTGTAGCCGGCTTGGCCCTGCAACTCATGCCGCGGCTGGCCGCCACCCGTGCCGCTGCCGATCACGTCGCCGTTCAGCGCATCGAGCAGCGGGCCACCGGCGCGGACCAGTACCGTGTCCTCGAAATACCAGGTGTGGTAGAAAGCGAACTGCAGACGGCCGCCGCCCGCACCGCCGCCACGGCCGCCGAAGCCACCACCACCACCGCCACCCCGGCCGCCACCGCCACCGCCGC